>CAZJJK010000004.1:0-8159 GCA_964546285.1 uncultured Treponema sp.
GAGTGGAGCAGGTGGTGCCGCAGTGTTTACAGACAAAGCGGGGGATGAGACCCCTTGACTTGGTGGGGTAAGAACCGAAGCGGCGAAACCAGGGAGAATTCGAGGCGATTGCGCGCTGGTGGTAGGCGCAGGCTTGGTTGGGACAGAACTCGGGACTGTCGATAGTGACGAGGCGGGAGGCGGGTTGGGCCATGGTAAACCTCCGTTGGATATGGAATAGGGTCCATATACCGGTACGTGGGGAAGAAGCGTCCTGCTTGTGTTTTGGGAAAAGTTTCTAAAAAATATTTTCAACAGAATTGGCAGCAGTCAGTATTGCTTTATAGAGCTCTTTTCAAAACTCAGCGGCGTAATGATCTTCTAAGATTACCAGGACGCCCTTTTCGGGGTAAAATAAGCTAACAGCTCTCATTTTGCTTGTAAATAGCATCCCGGGCATGAAACAAATTATCGAAATTTTAGGAGGAGCGTTAATTCTTCTTTATATTTCCTTTGACCCTTCGATTCTTTTTAAAGAACGATTAAGCAGAGAACATCGAAGTTTTCTTGCCTTCCTTAATGCAGTGGAAGACCACATCGCGGAGTTCAAACACAAGCGAGCGCGAGTTGGACGACCGCGTTATGATGATCTCGCTGCTTTACGGACTTTTCTGGCGAAGGCTTTGTATCGGATCCATGAGAATAACGTGCTCGGGCAACCCTGCTGAGGATAGCAAGTTTCAAAAGCTATGTGGAATCGTAATAGTCATCATTCTCTGAGCACCGTGTCTATATCTCAGGAAAAGGCCGAGTACCTAAGATTGATTTGAATAATCGCAGGAGTAAGGCTAAGCGTGAGCTTGGCCCTTTGGAGAAAAAGCGGTATAAGGCTCGAACCGTTGTAGGGCGAGCTAATTCACACTTGAAGGATAAGCTGCTTCCGAAAGCTATCTATGAAAAAGTGTACATCAAAGTCAACTTTGTTCTTCAGCTCGGGGTGCTGTGCTTTGCGACGATTAAGATTCTCCAGACAACCGTAGCTCTCTTGTGATACTCGGTTGCCATGACCGATGAGCTTTGACGGGATATGTCTGCCCTTAACGGAAGTGAAACAGCGCTTGAGCCAAGAAAATGGGCAAAATCAATTCAAAGTGAGAAAAAAGCCAATTGGAAATGGAGGATTCTACTCGAGAAAATCACCTAGGCATGGAGTTTTGAAAGAGGCTCTTCTAATAAATATTTTCATCCATTGCTAGAAAAGTTTCACGCACTTTTTGGAGAGACATTAATTCGCGATTAATCATTTTTTCATAATTTAACTCACCATCACTTATCCTCGCCGCCTCATCTTCCCAATTTTGGATTCGTTTTATATTCATGAAATAGAATTCTCGATCATTAGCCTTATCCGCCCAAGCCTTAGCGTCTTCCCAATAGCTGAGCGCGGCGAGAAAACAACTTTCAGCGATTTCAAGACTTTCCAGGTTTTGATCTTTCCATGGAGCGTTGTAAAAGTACGCATGACGTTTGTTCCACTTTTCTCCAAGCCTAAGGTATTGTTCTATCAGTTTAAGATGAAGGTGCATCATAAATAGATAGCGATAACGCTCCCATTCCTTCTCCGTTTCTATTAAAGCCAAAGCGTAAAGAGGGTTAGCGAAATCAGCTTTTATCGCTTTTTCCAACCAGTATATATTTTCAATGGTATCATCTGGGTATTGGTTGTAATGGATATGATATAGCTCATAATACTGTTCTTTATACTGAACGATATAAGCTTGAGCCGAAAAAGGCCGTAGCCAAAGCAACGGAACGATATATAGCGTGAGGGCGGCGGCGCAGCGCCATAGAGTACCATGGTTCACTTATTTAATATCGGCAGTTCAGTTACAGCTCTCCATACTTCTTCGGTGACATGTTCAATAGAAGCTGCCGCATTAACGCGGCGGACTATAATGCCTTTTTTTTCACAGTGCGGTAGTAATTCTTCATAGCGTTGGTATACTCTATCCTGAAAAGTGGAAGTTTCATATCGATCCTTAAGCGCCCTATTTGAAAAACGGCCAACGGCTATGCTTGATTCCACATTGAAAAAAATAAGTAACTGCGGCAGAGGAAAAGCCGCGTTTAAGCTTTCTGGCAGTTCATCTCCGCAGTCAAGACCCTGGTAAACTAAGGACGACAGAATATAACGATCGCTAATGACTATTTCGCCGCGCTTGCAACGCTCAATAATGCCGCCCTTAGCCTTAAGATGTTCGCCTCTATCGGCGGCGAATAAGCGAGCTAGGGTTTCAGCTTGCAGCGATAATTCCGTCCCAAGTGCTTGACGGATAAGAGCGCCGATGGGACCATCCGTTGGCTCATAGGTAAAATAAAAGGGTGGTAGGTCCGTACGGTTTTCCGTTAAGCGCTTTAATGAGGCTAATTGAGTAGAAGTGCCGGACCCATCGCCGCCTTCTAAAACTACAAAATTAGATAGTATCATCGCCGCTTTATATCACGAGATGGATACCGTGGCAATTGCGTCCTAATCATGATACAGTATTATGGGGTCGGAATTTGGATACCATAAATCGGAACACCGGAGACGCGCGATCCGTTGTCTATATCATATGCCAGCTTCTCGGTTTTTTTGTATTGCTTGGAGCGGTTCTCGCATTGCTTCAACCGCTTAGGTCTATAAGTAACGCGCGTCTCCTTGTGTACCGCGATATCGCCATTAACAGGCTGGAAGAGACTTTAGGCAGACGGGTAGTATACGAGACGGCTCATCCCTCGTTTTTTCGCGGTTTGGAAATTCGAGGCCTTCAGATTCTACGGCCAGATGGATCGATACAGGCAAGTGCCGAACGTTTAATTATTCGGTATTCCATGGAAAAAGCCTTAAGCGGAGATCTTATCAACGCTTTGGAGCGCGTTCAATTATTTGATCCCTATATCGATTTTAACGAAACGTGTGACAGCGCTTGGCTTAAAGGCTTAAGCGAAGCCTCTGAACAAGCGGTGATACTTCCCCCGATAGCTATAAAAGCGCTTGGAGCAAGTTTTTCATATAGAGCAAACGGCGTTGAGGGCTTTTTATCCAACGGGCGCTTTGAATTAAGCGTAAACAGTCAGCGTTTCGGTTTTTCCGGGTCGGGTAAGCTGAATCTCAACACTGGAACAGTTATTGGCCGCATCGGTACTGATTTAGAACTTTCCGGTGAATTCGCGTCGGATTTATCTTTCGCTAATTGTCGCCTTTATTTTCCGTATTTAGAAAACGATTGGGCAATCATACGCTCTCAAACTCTTTTTGCCGCGTATGACGGCGAAAGTGTTGAAATAAGGAAAATAGAGGATCGTTTACCCTATGATTTAAGTGTCGTATATACGCTGAGAACTTCTACTTGGAATCTCAGATTAGGTTCCGCCGCCTTTATTCCATCAGCTGTGATCGACTTGCCAAAGTTAGACCAGCGTTTTGTCGCTTGGCTGGACAGCCCGATAAGCGGATTGGTTCATCTTGACGGAGACTTAAGTGGTATAAACAATTATAAAATTGATATACTAACCGAGACGCCACAATCTTTTGAGCTGGGAGCTAGTTCTATCTCTATTTCAGGCTCCGGCGATTTATCTAAAGCGACAATAAGCACTATAGATATTCAAACTCCTATAGGAAACCTGAGTTTTAACGGGGTAGTGGAATTTTCACCAGCGCGTATTGATGGCTTTATACGCTTGTCCGCGCTTCGTATGGATAAGACGTTTAACCTATCGTTTTTATTAGCGGAAAACAGAAGCGTTCCGCAATTTTCTTTGCGCTCGTTGAGCTATGATGGCCTTATTGAGTTTGCGAGTTTTTCGGATTTTTCCGAGCTGAGGGGTGACGGGCGGATAGTTTTGGAAAAATTAGCCTTTTCACATACGTCAATATCGGAGTGGGGGCCAATCGCGGAACTTGATCTATCATCCTTTAGCCTTAAAAATTTGATATATGACGGTTCATGGGATACGCGGGAAGGTGTTAGCGGTTCAATCGCTCTGGAAAATCTAAAAATAGATAAAGCCATTAAGCTTAGGCTCAATTCTGGTACACACATACACATCCCGCCTACGCTTTGTGCCGATTTCTTTTATGAAGGAGCCATTGAAGCTGGCGCGACGGGAAAAAGCACTGTCTTAGCTAAGAACCTATCCTTGAAAATTGATAGAATCTCGATCAGCGCTTTAGAACTTGATAGCGCTTTTCAGTATTACTCGGATGATACGCCAAATTTTGTCATACCACCTTTCCAGCTCGCTTCCCTAGCTTTCCAGGGTCATGCGGATATGTCTCTTCCCGCCGCTCAAGGCCGCTTAACGCTTGGAAATGTAAATTTGAACGCCGCGGCTGAGTTTGCGGCGGGCCGTGACGCGTGGATTAGCCTACCTGTTTTCCATTTAGACCAGCTTTCTCTCACGGGGAGTTTCAATGCGGGAAATAAGGAATACAATCCAAATTTCGCTAAAGTCAGTGAATTAGTTATTTCAGGCTTAAACAGTGCTGGCCAGACCGAAGCCTCACTTAAAGACCAGCTCAATATTGCCGTTGCGCCTCTTTCGTTGTCCAGCTTATCTTTTGATGGTGAATTTGAATTCGTTGATGCAAATAGCGTTACGATTAGCGCGCGTAAAACGCTAATAGAGGAACTTAGGACCTATTCCGCGACGTCTATCCGCTCCAGCGCTTTCAAGGCGGTCTTACCCGCGTTAAGCCTGGCGAAGGCTCGTTACGGAGGCGAGGCTGTTTTTTCACAGGGATCGCTTGATGGCAGCGTCGAACTATTGGATCTGTGCTCATATGGAGAGCTTGGCTATCAGAATAATGACTTAGGAGTCAACATTTCGGCGCTTTCCTTCGCGTCTTTATCGGCTGAGGGAGCGTTTGGACGTTCGGTATACGGAGCTTTGCTTGATATCGCTATAAGTGATTTTCGCCTTAATCAGGGTTCAAGTATTAATGACAATTCTGACTACCTGGAATTAGGCGCGGCTCGTGTCGCTTCTTTTGAATTCGATGGCCTATTAGCGAGCGATAATGAAGGATTCTTTAATGAGTTCCGGGCTGATTTCGCGCGGCTTGTCGGACTTAAATTCGATGGCGCTACAGGGCCGTCTCAGCTTTGGCCTCATGCCAAATTAGCTTTTGTGGATTTTACGGGCAGTCTTTCTTTAGCGCCGTTTCAGCTAACTGGCGGAGTATCGCTTAACGAGCTAAACCTTTCGTTTACTAAAGAAATAGATGAATATGATATGATTCAGCCGGACCTAAGCCTTAAGGAGTTTTATTTCAACGGAAGTGCCGCGGCGGTATCGTTACAGGGCTCAAGCTGGCTTAGTGAACTTGAGCTTCGCCAAAAAATAGATCTTGGTTTTGGTTTTTTCAAAAGCTTAGAATTACCGCCATTAGCCTTACGAAGACTAGAAGCCTCGGGCTCTATATTCTCGGATTTATCGAGCGGAGCGGGCAGGGTGATGGTGGACGGACTAGCCATCAGCGAAGCCTCGGACTTAGAATTCGCGGGACTTAGTCTTAGCGCTTTACCCGCCATATCCATGCAAAACGCCGTTTTTGATTTTTCTGAAGCTTACGCTGGCAATAAGAACGGAGTTAGCCTAGCGGCTAAAGGGCTTCGTGTGGAAAGAGAGTTCTCTTTCTCGGTAGAAAAGGGCCCCGCTATCGCTATTCCGCGTTTTAGCCTTGATCAGCTTGATACAAATTTCAGTTTTGATCGGATTCCGCTTAGCTTTGAAGGCGATTTAACATTCACTAAGCTTTCTATAGGCGATATGGAAGAACCTATTTCACTGGGTCCCTCCCTCTATCCCGACCTAGTAGCAAAATCCTTGACGCTATCAGGCCATCTTCAACCTAAGCAAGGGAAAGCAGAAGGCGATTTTCAAGCTGAAGGCTTCAAATTTGGGGATTTTAGATCGGATGACGCTTCATTTACTTTGAATGATATATGCCTGCCCAATATTCAATTCAGCGAACTAGCCTATAAAGGCGCCCTTTCTTGGCTAGAAAGCTGGGGTAAGGGGAGCCTTGTATTACATGACGCGGGTTTAGGGTTCGGTTCTGGGAATGGAACATCCTTTTCTATTGGAAAAGAAAGATATCCCGCTATCCATATTGGTCTACTAGAAAGCCAGGGGGATTTTAATTTAAATAGGGCTTTTTGGGATGGCAGTTTAGACCTTGAAAATCTTGTATTAGGAAATTTGAGAGACAGCCAGAGAGAGACCTCTCTGCTATTACTTGATATGCTTACGCTAGACGGCCGTTTCACTCTAAATAAACAAGAACTAGGGTCCCTACCTCAGATGGACCTAACACAAATGTCCTTGTTTGTTAATGACCTATCCGCTTCTGGTATTGTCGATATAAAGGGATTAGCGCTAAATCCAACAGCTAACGGTCAAAACTCTCTTAGCCCGCTAATCGATACATTGCCTCAGTTTAGGCTTGAAAGAGCGTACCTGTCTGGCGAATTATCCGCAGGAGGACAGGTCGATATAGAGGATTTCTCCCTTAGAGAATTCCGTATGGCCGCCGTTTCGGGGAATAACGCTTTCAGCGTGACTGGCTTGGCGCTTCCGCCTATCGCGGCGGCCTCTATCAGCTTCTCAGGCAAAGCGACAATGAATGATTCCGCTGGCCTCAGCGGTAAGTTAAACGCGCGTAATCTTGTTATAGGTCCTGACAGGAATGAGATTTATATAATTGGCGATAGAGAGGTGCCCCGTTTATCGGTAAAGGAAACGACCCTAACGGGCTCCTTGAAGCTGGCTCCACGCGCTGGAGAGTTGGACTGGTGGTTTAGCGATCTAGCCATTGGGGATATTTCACCGCTTACAGCCCAAATGTATATCGATGTGGATGGAAATTCGGGAAGCCTGTTTTGCGATACGCTAGAAGCTGGTGGATATGCCCTGTCAGCTATAGATTGCGTTCTAGCGTTGGAACCGGAGTTTTTGAATTTTACTATTTCAGCCCTGCGTTTTCGCGAAGATCCGGGTAAAGAATCGGTTTCATTAACAAAATATATAATAGATGGGGAAACAGCTCTAAACGCCCCCTATCTACAAGCGGCTATAACGCTTGAATCCTTTTCAGCTGGAGACGCGATAAGGGGCGTCCAATCGGTGTATCCGAAACTCTTGGAAGAGGTAGAACTCCCAACTTTTATCGCTGATATCCTTTTGACTACCGAACTATATCTTAGTACGGATTTTAAGAATTTGTCCTTTAACGCGCCAAATACGGTCCTAGCTTATATCGGCGCTTTCCAAGCGTTTATGGTGGCTGATGTTTCCGGAAATCAAGAACGGATAGAAGGGCAGAGTATTAGCTTTAATATAGGCGGACAAAATATACGTGGTGATTTTTCATTAGATTTTAAAGACTTTCAGGATTTGAGTTTTTTCACGAAGTTGCGTTATCGGGAAAACGACTACACGGCCAGTGGTTTTCTTCTTGATGGTAGAATGTTGAGTATCCAAGGTAGCCATGGTTTGGATGTTAATATGATCTTCGCTGACAGCGGAGCGGTTTCCGGAACCATAAAGGCTGAATCGTTTCCCCTGCCAATTGCTGACTACCGCTTTACGGCAAGCGCGGACACCAGCCTCGCGTGGACGAATAGCGAAAATTGGAATCTCGCTTTGGCCCGGTTTGAGGTTGAGGAAAGTACTGGCAGTTTGCCTAGGCCATACCGTATTTCACTTTCCGCCGCCGTCGATCAGGATGGCGCTGACCTAAGCGGCTTAAACGTTGAGGACGGGATTGGCGAACTGGAAGGGGTCGCGCGTTTACGTTGGGATCGGTCCTTTACGCGTTTGGAAGGCTCCGCCGATCTGAGCGATCTTCTGGGCATAGAGCGCTATAATCTCCAAGCCGTCTTCGATAATACCGAGCTTGAAGGGTTTAAGGGCTTTGAGGCTACGGCACGTTTCGCTAATGCTAAACTTAGCCGTTTACTAGATCAACACTTTGACGCTGTCCTAAGCGGGGAACTAAGAGGTACATGGAAGGATTCTCATGATTTCGAAGCCGCGGTTAAGCTAGCGGAGCTTAAAGCGCGTTATAATGATGAAGATTTACGTGTTCAAGCTTCCGCCTATATCGATCAGGACCGAATCGATATAGAAGA
>CAZJJK010000004.1:8259-33550 GCA_964546285.1 uncultured Treponema sp.
TAATAAAACTGAGAGAGGGGCCTCAAAAAGCATTTAACTTTACCGCGCTTACCGATGGAACGTTTACCGCATCCATTTCATCGCCCTTGGCTCTTCGTGGGAATATAAATGGAACCCTTTCCAATGGGAGAATAGAAGCCGAGGCAAAAAACGTTTATTTAGATTTTCCCTCGCTATGGAACTTTCTAGGCATTCAAGGAGTGTCTTTCCCTGGAGGTAACGCTGTTGGAAGTATTCGGATTTCCGGACCGATTGGCGACCCCGAATTCTTTGGTGAAGCCCAAGCGTCTGGTTTTCGCGTTATTGTACCGGATTGGGTAGATGAGGAGTTAGGTCCTGTATCGGCAAATGTCCAGTTTGAAGGTCGCGATTTCGTATTTGGACCCGTGGCTTTGCCTAATAAACCAGGAGCCACCCTCGCCGGTCGCTTTAGGTTTGATAGATGGATACCTATAGATTTCAAAATAGAAGCTGTTATACCGCCCAGCGCTCCCCTTAAGGCAAAAGTGAATGTCGTTGGAATAGGCGCTAACGGAGACGCGGCTGGTATATTACGTGTGGCCTACCAAGCGTCCAAACTATCAATCACTGGCGATCTTGAATTTGAAAACATTCCAATCACTTTAGACGCGGCTGGTATAGCGGCTTCACGGTCACAGGCTAGAGCGCCTAACGCGGTTGATGTGAATATTCGCTTAAGAACCGGGAGAAAGGTGGAATTTTCATGGCCATCGGTTGATTTTCCGGTATTACGCGCTTCCGCCGATACTGGAGACGTTTTAAGAATTATATATGACGGTTTGAGGGGAACTTATTCGGTCGTTGGCGATATTTCTTTCCGAGGCGGAGAGATATTCTACTTCCAACGATATTTTTATATAAGCGACGGCGCTTTGCGTTTTAATGAGAATGAACTTAGGTTTGATCCTATTATTGGAGTCAGAGCCGAAACCAGAGAACGCTACGATACTGGTCCTATAACTATTTCCCTCATTATTGACGAGGCTGCTCTAAGCAATTTCATTCCGCGCTTGGAATCGGATCCGCCCTTGTCGCAGGTTGAAATTTTCGCTTTACTCGGTCAAAGTTTAAGCGGAAGCGGCGGTAATGATGAAAATAGTTTACCCTCAACGGTTATAGCCGCTTCCTCCGATCTGCTAGCTCAATTTAGCGTCATAAGGCGTTTTGAAAGCAGTGTTCGTGAGTTTTTAAATTTTGATATTTTTTCCGTTAGGACGCAATTGATTCAAAACGCTGTTCTTAGCGCGGCTGGCATACAAACGAGCGGAATGGATCGCGTAAGCGGCCTTGGTAACTATTTTGATAACACGACTGTTTATATGGGAAAGTATTTAGGCACTGATTTGTTCTTGCAAGCGATGGTCGCTTTGCAATATGATGAGCGAGATTTTTATAGCGCCCTTGGAGGTTTAAAACTGGAATGGGATATAGGAATGGAGCTAAAGACGCCGTTTTTCCTGCTTCGTTGGAATTTTCTTCCTTCACATCCAGAAAATTTATTCATTGATGACCATTCGTTTACGTTGACGTGGCGTCGGTCTTTATAATAATTACTGTATTTTAATGTCTTTGGGTAGCGTCCCGGACCTTAGTTAAGGAGTGCGCATGCGCTTTCGGATAACGATTTTTCTGACATTAGTTATAGCCGTTGCGGCTTTCGCCCAAAACGATATAGAGCCGTTACTGGGAAAACCGATAAAGGATCTTACGTTTTCCGGGTTGATCAATGTCAATGATAACGAACTTAGCGGAGTGGTTGAACAGTTTATCGGGAAACGTTTTGACATAGATCTCTACTTTGATATGGAGACTAAACTTTATAGTTTAGAGCTATTTGATAAGATCGAACTGCAATCGGCGGAATTTGCGGATACGGCTCAAAACGAGATAATACTTAATTTTAGTGTAGTGGAAAAGCCAATTATCTCCGAACTGCGCTTCAAGGGCAATATCGGTGTTCGCACCAATGAGTTATTGGATATCATAACGATTAAAAAATTGGATACCGTTAATAGTATTCGTCTTAAAGTGGATGTAGCCGCTATTCGTGAAAAGTATTTAGAACGAGGGTATAAAGCGGTAGAAGTAAAGACGGAAACAGAGCTTACGGATAAAAATACGATAATTCTTACTTTCGTTATTTCCGAAGGGCAAAAATCGATAATAGAGGCTTTTCGTTTTGAGGGCAATACCGCATTCTCAGAAGCTACCCTTAAAGGGACTTTATCTCTTAAAACGAAATCTCTGTTCAATGACGGTGCCTTCCAGGAGGCGAAATTAATCTTGGATATAGTTGCCGTAAGGGATTATTATCGGGAACGCGGATATATCGATGCTGAGGTCGTGGATGTCGCGCGTGAGGAAAGACAGGATGAAAAAGGGGTTAATCTAATAACCCTTATATTTAAAGTAAAGGAAGGCCGTCAGTACAGTTTTGGCGGAATCAGTTTTGAAGGCAATAAGGTTTTCCCGACAGAACAGTTAGCATCCTTAGTCTTCTCAAAGACTGGGCAAATTTTAAATTTTAAGCGCTTGGAAACTGACTTTCAGCGAGTCGCGGAACTGTATTATGAGAATGGTTATATTTTTAATACAATCAATCGGATTGAGGAACGTGACGAGGATAAAGCTAGTATTCGCTATATCATCAGTATAGTGGAGCGCGATAGGGCTCATATTGAAAATATTATTATAAAGGGTAATGAAAGAACCAAGGATGAGGTTATATTACGTGAAATCCCCCTTGAGACCGGTGATATATATTCAAACGCCAAAGTTATAGAAGCCTTGAGAAATCTTTATAGCCTGCAATATTTCTCTGAGGTTTATCCTGAGATGCCTCAGGGTAGCGCTGAAAATCTTATGGATCTTGTTTTTAATGTTACGGAACAATCAACCGCCGATATTCAATTCGGTGTAACCTTTTCAGGTACCTCGTCCGCTGATTCATTTCCCATTTCAGGGTTCATAAAATGGGCAGAGCAGAATTTTATGGGAAATGGGCAAACAATAGGGTTAGAAGTAAACGCGGCGACTGACACACAGAAGATTTCACTTCAGTTTAGCGAACGCTGGCTTTTTGGCTTACCCTTGTCTGGCGGCTTTGATTTTACCCTAAATCATTCCAAGACGCGCACCGCTCAGGATAGTATTGGTCCCCTGTTCAACGGCGATGAAGACAGCGCTTTTCCTGACCCTTTCCTTTCCTATGAGGAATATGTTAATTCCAATAAGATTGTTCCTGACGCGTATCTTATGAATTATGATTCTTGGGGTATATCTCTAGGTTTCTCTTCTGGCTATCGTTTTTATTTACCGTCAGGAACCCTAAGTTTAGGCGCTGGCCTCAGAACCGGTTTCGTCAGAAATTCTTACGATTCCGAGCTGTATAGGCCTTTTGATCCAACGCTTAGAGCGGGGAATAATCTTTGGTTATTTAGCAATTCGCTGTTTGGAAACGTATCGCTAGATACTAGATATATTTATTACGATCCCTCATCCGGCTACTTTTTAAGTCAGAAATTCGGCGCTTATGGGATACTGCCAGTGGAAAAGGAGCATTACTTCCGTACTGACAGCAAAGCTGAATATTACGCTACCCTGTTTGATTTACCACTAACTGACAGTTTAAATTTTAAAATGGTTTTTGGCGTTCATAGCGGACTTTCCATGATTCTGCCTCAATTTATTGGCGAGGCGGTAATAGAAAATTCCAATAAGCTTGCTCTGGACGGTATGTTTACGGCTCGCGGTTGGTATACGGAACGAACTAATTATGGGACAGCCCTGTGGGAAAACTGGATGGAGCTTAGAAGCCCCGTTGTTCCAGGCGTGCTGGCGCTTGACTGGTTCTTTGACGCTGCCACGGTGAAAAGTAGCCCTGAGTCTTTGTTTAATTCATTATCTTTGGATGATTTCCGTTTTAGCTTTGGCGCTGGAATTAGGTTCACCATCCCTCAATTTCCATTCCGTTTTAGTTTAGCGAAACGTTTCCGTTTTGTTGATGGGCAATTCAACTGGGTTACGGGCGGCTTGTGGCGGAATGAAAACGAAGGCTCTGGCCTGGATTTTGTAATCTCATTCGTTGTACCGTCTACTTAAGGGGTTATAATGAAACGCTTTTGCTTGCTTGTCTTGGTGTTTGTCGCTGGTATACTTTCGGCTCAGCAGCTTACCAGTTTCGCTGTGGTTGACTTGCCGCGTATTTACACCGTGTTTTATCGTGATTCAAAAGCGGTTCGCGATCTTGAGGAACGAAGCGCGCGTGTCCAGGCTGATATTGATAGGATGAGCGCTGAAATCCAAAGCCTGGAAAAACAGAGGGCTGAAATCGAATTAGCCGGCGACCTTAATCAATCCGCGGTACTATCCGCGGAAATATTTCGCAAAACCGATATACTTCAAAAGTATTATCAGGCGACAAGTACCGAGCTTGAAGAACAGCGTAGAACCTTAGCGCAATCTGCCAGTTTCCTTCAACAAGTATATGATGAGATTAAAAATGTCGCGGAAAGCGAAGGGTACTACGCCGTATTAACCCTGAAAGAAAGTACCGGGATATTATGGCATAGTCCGACTATTGATATTACAGATCTTGTCATACAAAACTTGATGACAAAAGCTGGACGCTAGAAAGTCTCCGTTTCTTCGCCCTTATCTTTGTCGGCGCTAGGGTTTTGGCTTTTTTGTTTAGAAAGAATAGAGTGGAGTGTCCCGAATTTTTTACGATTTTCCGCTGATAATTCCATTAAATTCTCGTGGGCTTTTAAAATAAGTTCCGCGTTGGATTTTTTGCAAGGAAGGATGTTTTCCATGTTTTCCGGAAAACCTGGAAGCGAAGCGACAATATCAACGAGACCAGTTAAGCCAAGATCGGATATAAGCTTTACGGACGGCTCTGATGGATTCACGATCGTTAGACGGCTAGCGCCATCCTTAATCAAACGTTTATTAATACCAACCATCAAACCCAAAAAGGTTGAATCCATATAGGAACAGGCGGATAAATCAATAAAAATCTTTGGCGAAGGAAGCTCTGAGTTTAAACGCGATAAAACCGACTCGCGTAAATCCGCGCAAAGGGCTGCGGTAATATGGCCAACGGCCTTTATATAGATTTTATTATCTATTTCCTTAAGATATAATGCTTCAGGCACTAGGACAACCTCCAGCATCCTCATTACCGTTGTACTTTAGATCATCCTTTCGTATAATGCAACACCATGTCCCAGACAAGTCCGATGATGGAGCAATATCGTCATATTAAGAATGAACATAGGGACGCCGTTCTATTCTTTCGACTGGGCGATTTTTATGAAATGTTTGGACAAGACGCTATAGAAGTATCCGCTCTACTTAATTTAACACTTACAAGCCGGAATGGCCAAGCTATGTGTGGTATCCCTTACCACGCTTCCCACAGCTATATTTCAAGGCTGCTCAAGCTTGGGAAAAAAATAGCCGTCTGTGAACAAATCAACCTAGCGGGAGCCGGCCGATCTTTAGCTGAACGTCGTGTCGTGGAGGTTATTACACCGGGAACTACCGTAGAGGAAGATTATCTTGATAGCGGTGAATCCAATTATTTAGCCGCGCTCGCGCTTAATCGCGGTCGTCTTGCTTTTGCTTATATCGATATTAGCTCTGGAGAATTCGCTGTTACCGCCTTTGATTTGGCTGAAGCTGCGCCACGTTTGCGAAAAGAGCTGGAGCGTTTAGGGCCAAGAGAAATAATAGTCCAGGAATCGCTTTTAGAAACTGAAAACGCTATAGCTTCGGTTCTCGCGGATAGAAATGGTTTAATCCTGAATCGTTGGTCTGACTGGTTGTTTGATCCAAACCGCGCCGCCGAACGCTTATCGGCCCAATTCCAGACTTCAAACCTAAAGGCTTTTGGCCTATATCCCCTGTCTACGGAAACGGTGGCGGCCGGAACCATTTTAGCCTATTTGGATGATACCGCCCGTAGTCTTTTGCCCCATATAAATACTATTCGGCTATATACGGATGATGAATATGTGAGTATTGATGAATCCACACAGAGAAATTTGGAATTAGTCAGAAATATGCGTGACGGAGATCGCCGTTTTTCTTTATTGGAAGTCATGGATGAAACAAAAACGCCAATGGGGCTACGGCTTCTAAAATGGAGAATTACTCATCCGCCAAGGGATCGCGCGCTTATTGAAAAACGGCTAGAGGCGGTGGATCTGCTTTACCGTCAACAAAAAGGTCTTAGCGGATTAAGGGAAGTTTTGTCAGGTATATTGGACCTGGAACGACTCAGTTCAAGAATCGCTATGGATAGGGCCCACGGGAAGGATTTAGCCGCTGTCCGAGATTCTTTATCAGCGTATCATAAGATTTTAAGCCGTTCTGACGCCATCGGACTTACTTCGGCCTTTATTGAGATAGAGACAAGTGTAAAGCACCGCGAAAAGCTATTGGAGCTACAGCTCCTTTTAGAATCCGCTGTCGCTGATGATCCATCGGTGGTTTTGTCTGAGGGTAATTTAATACGAGACGGATATAACACTGAACTTGATCGATTACGCGGTATTAAAGACAACAGCAGAAAGGTATTGGAAGCCTATTTGGAGGAAGAACGCCAAGCGACAGGTATTCAAAGCCTGAAAATTAAATACAACAGGTTAATCGGCTATTTCTTTGAAGTGACTAAAACCCATCTCGCCGTTGTTCCGAAACATTTTATTCGCCGTCAAGCCGTTGTTGGAGGTGAACGGTATACAACCGAGAGACTTTCAGCCCTGGAGAGCGAAATAAACGCCGCCGCGGATCGTATAATAGATTTGGAAAGAAATTTATTTATAGCTTTACGCGAACAAACTAAGGCGTTTTTATCGGAATTGCTCGGAGCCGCTAAATTTATCGCCGCGCTTGATGTCGCTCAATCGTCAGCTCGCGCCGCTACCTTACGTGTTTGGACTAAGCCGACTATCACTGAGGGGACCGTTATTTCTATCACTGAGGGACGCCATCCGGTAGTGGAAGCTCATCTGCCAACAGGAGCTTTCATTCCTAATGATACCGCTTTAGACGCGGCTTCTGTTTCCTTTGTCTTATTAACGGGTCCTAATATGGCTGGAAAATCCACATATCTTCGGCAGAGCGCGTTGATAAGCTTAATGGCTCAAATTGGCAGTTTTGTGCCGGCCAGTCACGCTGAAATAGGTCTGGTGGATAAAATATTCTGTAGGGTGGGCGCTCAAGATAATTTAGCAAGGGGAGAATCAACTTTCCTGGTGGAAATGAGCGAAACCGCCCATATACTTAGAACGGCTAGCCCCAAAAGTTTGGTCATTATGGATGAGGTAGGGCGGGGTACCGGAACTCATGATGGCTTGTCTATCGCCTGGGCTGTCTGCGAGGAATTGCTCAGATTGGGCTGCCGTACCCTTTTCGCGACTCATTATCATGAGCTATCGGAATTGGTTAACCCGCGTCTTGTAAATCGTTCAATGGATGTCATTGAGGAAGATGGAGATATTGTATTCTTGCGGCGTATCCGAGAAGGCGCCACCGCCGAATCCTTCGGTATTCATGTGGCGCGTTTAGCCGGTTTGCCAGAAGCGGCGCTGGATAGAGCGGGAGAATTGCTTTCAGTTATACGCTCTTCGTCTCAAAGTCTGCCAGGTTTCGTGGTAAAAAAATCAACGAACGCGGAGTCAGTGACTGAAAATTCGGCTGCGTGCAGTCAAAGCGTGCCAGAATATATAATTGATTTGATAAATGAGTTAACTGATATCGATCCAAATTGTATAACTCCATTAGAAGCGCTTTCTATCATGACCAAATGGCATAGTTCGTTACGGAACAATAAAAAGGCGATAGAATATAGTGAAAATTTGAGGCGGCAAAAATCAACGCGGAAAATTGATATTGGTAAGAAAAGGAACGTTCAGAAAAAACAAGATGACGAACCATCTTTATTTTCATAAATATCAAGCCGTGTCGCTAAATTACCATGTACGTATTGTATGATCGCGAAATTCCATTACGCGTTGACCGCTCTTGAATATTTCTTCTTTCCACTCTCCTGCGCTATCTGTGGAAGCTATCTTTCTGCTAAAGAAAGAGATGGCTTATGCGATACCTGTAAGCAGACTATAGATATAGATCATGGATCACGGTGCCATTTTTGTGGTCGGCCTTTGTTGGTGGAAACCGAATATTGTTTGGAATGTCGCTCTGACGAAGTCCCTTCATATAAATCTTTGATAGCGCTTTTTCCGTATCACGGTAAAGGAAGGAGTTTATTAGCCGCTTATAAATTTGGCGAGCATCGTGCTTTAACTAAGTATTTCGCGGCTTGGGTAATTAAAACCCTGCGTCCTCCCTTTGATAATCCAGAATGTCCACGGGTTATCGTGCCGGTACCGCCAAGGCCTGGAAAAATAAAGCGCAAAGGGTGGGATCAAATAGATTTATTGCTTACCGAATTAAAGCGAGAAGGCATACCGGTTTCACGGTGTCTATGCCGCTTAAAATCCAATTCTCAAAAAGCGCTTAATCGCCATGACCGGCGGGAGAATTTGAAAAACCGAATTATATGCGTTAAAACCGCACCTAAAACCGTGACACTTTTGGATGATATTATTACCACGGGAGCGACACTTCGCGCTTGCGCTGCTTGTCTCCTAGCCTCCGGTGCGATAGAGGTACACGCGCTTACTCTATTCTATGACTGAGCTCTTGCATCTGTTGACAAAGCCGATGGGCTCAGGTACAGTTTAGCGGACAATCGAAGCTCGAAGATAAAAAAAGGAGTCGTTCGAACGACTCCTTTTTCATAGGTGAGGCCTTGCGGTATAGTCCAAAGAAGACGGAGGTGCCGTTCGATACCCTGGAAGCCTTGGCCGACAGTTTAGGGGTGGCGCTTTTAGAATGTGTCATATCGCGTCATCGTGGATCGGTTCAGGCTAGGCTTATAGTAAGCGCGCCAGGTGGAACAGGCATAAATGACTGTTCCAAGTACCATCGTTTAGCTCAAACGCGTCTAGAGTTGGCCTTCCCAGACCAGGATGTTTATTTGGAGGTTTCCTCTCCGGGTTTGGATAGGTTGCTTAAAGACGCTAGAGAATTCGCTATGTTATTAGGACGAGGTGTACGCTGTTATCGAACAGATATCGCCGATTGGACAGCCGGCATTATTGAAGCGGCTGACCAAACAGCGGTAACGTTACGGACAGATGAAGGTGTAATCACACTGTCCTATATCGTCATCGCCAAAGCGATGCTCGATTCTTCACGGGAGGTATAAGACCGATGGCGTCAGATATGTCCGACGCGATCAGGCAATTAGTGCAAGATCGTGGTATTTCAGAAGAATTGGTCATAAAAACCATCGAAGATACCCTTGTAGCGGCGTATAAACGAAAGTATGGAAACGCGGATAACGCCGTGGTTCGTTTTAATGACGACAATACAGAGGTATCCATCTTCGCGAAGAAGAAAATCGTTGATGGCGTTTATGATCCGGTATGTGAAATTGAACTGTCAGAAGCCAGAGAGTTTGATGATGAAGCCGAAATAGGCGACGAACTGCTTATTGAGATCGATCCTAAGGAATTTGAACGAAGCGCGGTGCAGAGCGCTAAACAGACGGCTCATCAGTCGATCCGTGATATTCAGAAGGATAGTCTCTACTCCGAATATGTGGGAAAGGTTGGCGAGATAATCATCGGCTATTATCAGCGTGAACGTAATGGTACCATTTATGTCGATTTAGGCAAGGCCGAGGGTATCCTACCGCGCAAATTCCAGTCGCCGCGAGAAGTATACCACCTTAACGATCGCATTAAGGCGCTTATCGTTGAGGTTAATAATCCGCCAACCGGTTTGCAGATAGTTTTATCGCGAACCCATAGCGATTTTGTACAGGCTATCTTTGAACTAGAGGTGCCAGAGGTTTATGACAAAACGGTAGAGATTCATAAAATAGCCCGAGAAGCCGGATACCGTACAAAATTGGCCGTATATTCCAATCGTGACGATGTAGATCCGGTTGGCGCTTGCGTTGGCTTAAAAGGTGTTCGGATCCAATCCGTTATTCGTGAGCTGGAAGGGGAAAAAATCGATATTCTAAAATACGATCCGGACCCCCGGCGCTTTATCAAGAACGCGCTTTCCCCGGCTGAAGTCCGCGATGTGATTATTTTAGACGAGGGGAAAAAGCAAGCCTTAGCGGTCGTTCCTGAATCGCAGTTATCTCTAGCGATCGGAAAGCAGGGGCTTAACGTTCGTTTAGCCAATCGCTTAGTCGATTGGAATATCGATGTTAAAACTGAACAGCAATACTTGGAAATGGATATTTCTTCCGAGTCTAGAAGAGCCGCTTCAGAGTTGTTTGTGGACGAGGAGCAGTACGAGGAAGAGATAGCCCGTATCGCCGAATTGCCTGGAGTTGATCAAGAACTGGCAAAGATACTGCAAAATAATGGCGTTGACTTTATTGAGGATTTCTTGGTTTTAACCAGCGAACAACTAAACGCTATTGAAGGTGTTACTAGTGATCAAATTGAAAGTCTCCAGGCCCTTATAGAAGAAAATGTTGAAATAGTGGAAGAGATGGAGAATTCTGAGGAAACAGCCTCAGATGATGAGGCTGTTGTTGAAGAAGAAAGCGAGAGCGACGAAGAAGGGGAAGAGTACGCTTGCCCGGAATGCGGCGCTCATATTACGGTCGATATGACCGTATGTCCTAATTGTGGTATCGGATTGAGCTTCGAATACGAGGACGAAGAGTAAAGGTGAAACATGGCTGAGGAAAACGACGCTACTCAAAAACCTAAAGCGACGCTGATAAAGCACGCGAAAAAACCTGAAAAGACGGACCCTGTTCATTCCGAAGCGGAACATCAGGAGAGACGTAAGGTCGTGGTGGTTAAAAAAAAGGCTCCGCCCGTTAGCGGACAAGCTTCCCCAGTCAAAAAGCCACAGCCTAGGGTTGTCGCTGTCGCGGGGAAAAAGCAAGAGGAAACTATTGTTCAGTTGCCTCCCGCTGAAATTGCCGCAGACAAAGGGCCAATTGCTGAGCCAGCCGCTAAAGAGCAGAGCGCGGTTGCGCCGCAGACCGCTCAGCCTTCAGCCGATGCGAAGCCGATCGAGAAGCCAAAACCGACTGGAGTTATGCCCCAACGTCCGGCTTCCGCCGCTGGACGGGTCGGTGGCCGTTTAGTCGGCTCTTCTAGCGATAATCCTAACCGTGATCGGCGTTCTTCTTCGCCTTTTCCGCAAAGACCCGCTGTAATCGCTGGACGGGTTGGTGGACGGCCCGCCCCCGGCGGGCAGCCCAATCGTACGCCTGGCGCTTATTCGGGCTCATCATCTAGCAATCCTCGTTTCAATGGCCAAGCGCCTCGTCCCGGTTCTTTTCAACCAGGACGTCCGCCAATGGGAAACGCGCCACGACCAAGCTATGGTGGCCGGCCTGGTATGCCGCCTCGATCAGGTCCTGGTGGTCGACCTGGGTTTGGTCCTCGGCCTGGTTTTGGTGGTCGCCCTGGCGCGCCTCGGCCTGGTATGGCGCCAAGCACTCCGCCTTTAGACAATAAGGGTCCGATCAAAAAGACCTTTAAGGCTAAGCGGCCTATTTACCAGAGAAAAGACAAGGAGATGGAGGAAAAACTCCTTCAGACCAAGAAAAAGTCATCCCGGATGGCTAACCCCGTTCCGAAATCGGTTGATATCATGGAAGTGATATCCGTGTCCGAATTAGCTAAAAAGATGAATCTTAAAGCTTCGGACTTGATCGCTAAATTGATGTCTATGGGTATGATGGTCACCATTAACCAAAAGATAGACGCTGAAACGGCGACGATTTTAGCCGCGGAATATAACTGCGAGGTTCATATTGTTAGTCTTTATGACGAAACCGTTATAGAGACTGAAAATGATGAGGGCGCGACGATGAAGCCGCGGCCACCTGTAGTAACCGTTATGGGGCATGTCGACCATGGTAAAACCAAATTATTAGACGCTATCAGAAGCGCTGATGTTGTTTCCGGCGAGTTCGGCGGTATTACTCAGCATATCGGCGCTTATATGGTGGATACCGAAAAAGGAAGAGTTACCTTCTTGGATACTCCAGGACATGAAGCTTTTACCATGATGCGCGCGCGAGGCGCCCAAGTTACGGATATTGTTGTGCTGGTAGTAGCCGCCGATGATGGCGTTATGCCGCAAACCTTGGAAGCGATCAATCACGCCAAAGAGGCAAAAGTACCAATTATAGTCGCTGTTAATAAGATTGATAAAGCGGAAGCCAATCCTGATCGTGTTAAAAACCAGCTGTCCGAGCGTGGTTTAATGCCCGAAGAATGGGGCGGCCAGACCATGTTCTGTGAAATATCGGCGCTCAAGAAAAAGGGTATTGATAAATTGCTTGAAGCCATTCTACTTGAAGCTGAGTTGTTGGAACTCTCTTCAAATTATGATTGCCGCGCTGAAGGCAAGATACTTGAATCACGGATAGATCATGGTCGTGGTATAGTCTCTACGGTTATTGTTGAGCGCGGTACCTTGCGTGTCGGTGATTCTTTTGTCGCTGGTATTTGGCCAGGCAAGGTTAGAGCTCTTTTTAATGACAAAGGCGATAAAATAGAAGAAGCCACTCCCGCGATGCCAATAGAAATACTTGGCTTTGAGGGAATTCCTAATGCCGGAGATCCCTTGCAAGTTGTGGAAGACGAGAAGAGTGCTCGCGGTATTTCTCTGAAAAGACAAGAGCTAAAGCGCTTTGAGGATTCTAAGAGCGTCAGGAAAATTACTCTGGATAACTTATATGACACCATCAGTGAAGGCGCTGTACAAGAGCTTAAAGTTATCATTAAGGGCGATGTTCAGGGCTCTGTCGAGGCCGTGCGCACCAGTTTAGAAAAGCTGAGTACCAAAGAAGTTCGCTTAACGGTTATCCAAGCCCTTCCAGGGGCAATTAATGAAGGCGATGTGAATCTAGCCTCAGCTTCTAACGCTATTATCATCGGTTTTAACGTTAGGCCTACGCCTCAGGCGAAGGCTATCGCCGATCAAGAAAAAGTAGACATCCGTAAGTATAATATCATCTATAAGGCGGTTGAAGAGATTCAGCAAGCGATGGAGGGGATGTTAAAACCGGAAACGAAAGAAGAAACCATCGCGACGGTGGAAGTCCGTGATACCTTTAAGGTTCCAAAGATTGGCACTATAGCTGGTTGCTATGTACTTACAGGCACTGTCAAACGATCTGCCAGCGTCAATGTTATCCGAGAGGGGATTGTTCTACATACTGGTAAAATCGCTTCTTTACGACGTTTTAAAGATGACGCCAGAGAAGTCGCGGCCGGCTATGAGTGCGGTATAGGACTTGAAGGTTTTGATGAACTACAGACAGGCGATCAGTTTGAGGTTTTCGAGATTATCGAAGTAGCTCGAAAACTTAGCTCAAGCTAGGAGCGAATGTGTCGCAATATAGGCTTATTAGATTAGGGCGCCAAATTCAAGAAGAAATTGGCGCTTTGATCGTTGAGGGAAAAATCAAGGATTACCGTGTAGATTCATTCTTAACGATTAGTCGTGTCGAAGTATCGCGTGATCTTGCTTTCGCTGATGTCCATGTTTCAAGTTTTAGGGAAAGCGTAGAATTGGAGCGTGGGGTAATTGGCTTACAGAGCGCGGCTGGTTTTATACAAAGCATTTTAGCTAAAAAAATGCGTATTCGGCAAACGCCAAAACTACGCTTCCATACGGATTCAAGCTTGCGTGAAGGTTTTGACCTAGTAAAAAAGATAGAGGAACTTAACGCTTGAGTTCTAACGCTGAAGGTTATTTACTTGTGAATAAGGCTCCTGGCGTTACCTCCTTTGACGTGTTAAGCCCAATTAAGAAGGCGTTTGGTACAGGACGGGTTGGACATTCCGGAACTTTGGATAAATTCGCTGAAGGGCTCCTAATTGTGCTTGTAGGCCGTTTTACGAGATTGGTCCCCTGGTTTACTGGTTGCGATAAAACGTATCGGGGCGTAATCGAATTTGGCGAGGAAACAGACACCCTAGATCCTGAAGGAAAAGTTATAGCTAAGGCGGAGCCGCCATCTCAAGCCGCGCTATTAAATGCTCTTCCTGGTTTTCTTGGGAGCCAACGGCAGCTTCCTCCTATGTTCTCTTCCGTACATATTAATGGGAAACGAGCTCATGAACTGGCGAGGGAAGGTGTGGTCATAGACCTCCCAAGCAGACCAATAGAGATATATTCATTGGATCTGCTTGAATACAAGAACAGCAAAGCGATCATTCAGGTTCATTGTTCAAAGGGTACCTATATACGTTCCCTTGCGCGCGATATAGCCCTTAAGCTTGATTCAAGAGCACATCTAAGCGCTTTAGAAAGATTAAAAGTCGGTTCTTTTTCAATAACTGAGGCTTTCAAACTAGATAGAGAAAAGGATTGTGAGAAGCTATGTACCACAGCCTTACGAAAGATCGATAGAGATACCGCGGAGCGTATTGGCTTAGCCGTTTTTCAGATACGTTCGCCTTTTACGCGATCAATCCTTAATGGGAAACCTTTTGATCCAGGCTGGACCCAGCCAAGGTGCGCGGAAAATTGTAACAATAAAGCGATGGCTGTTTTTGACGACGAAGGTAATTTTCTCGCCATAATTGAACGATTAAATGATTCTTGGCGTTATGGCTTTGTAAATGTTAACAATAGGGCATCATGATCGTAATAAACTGGAAGGATTTTCTCCGCCAACATAGCGATACGGATCTCGCGTTAACAATAGGAGCTTTTGATGGTGTTCATCGTGGCCATCAAGTGTTATTGGAACGGATTAGACGGACTGGTTACCGTACGGCTGTTGTCACTTTTAAGAATAATCCAAAGGCTGTTCTGCGTCCTTCATCGTACTATGGCGATCTTATTAGTGAAAAACAGAAGCTAGAAATGTTTGAGTCTTTTGGTATCGATCTTATTACGCTAATTGACTTTTCTGAAAAATTCGCTACACTGTCCGGACAAAGCTTTTTGAGTAAGCTCAAGGAGCGTGGCGATTTAGCGTATGTCGCGATAGGTAGCGACTTCCGATGCGGATATGGTTTGGATACCTCAGCTCGGGAGATAAAAGGGACTTTAGAAAACGGCGGAAT
Organism: uncultured Treponema sp.; assembly: GCA_964546285.1. Taxonomy (GTDB): domain Bacteria; phylum Spirochaetota; class Spirochaetia; order Treponematales; family Breznakiellaceae; genus CAZJJK01. The sequence goes on from CAZJJK010000004.1 coordinate 23,427, forward strand.
CACTGTTGAAATAGTACCGCCGCTGATGGAGGATGGAAGCCCGATTAGCTCAAGCCGTATCCGTCAAGCTATCGCTTCCGGCGACTTCGTTGAGGCTGCCGGACTTCTTGGACGTGAGGTAGAGATCGATATCGCTGGTATGTCGTCAAACCCCGGCGCGGACCACGAAAGCTATGATATCGCGGCTGACGGCAGGGTTTCGCCACCTGACGGCCGATACGCGGTGGAATTGCTACTTTCTGATTCAAAAAGCTCAGGAATGAGTTGTGAGATTGATATTAGAAGCGGGGTTTTATATCTACCGCTTAAGACCTGTTATGATCGCGTACGCTTTTTGCGGAGTTTATAAGGAGAGTAGGAAATGGCTTTAAATAAGCAAGATATGGTGTCAATAGTAAACAAATACGGAAAGAATGAGAAAGATACTGGTTCAAGCGATGTTCAAGTCGCATTGTTGACCGAACGCATTAACCAATTGACGGAGCATTGCAAAAACTTCAAAAAAGACAAATCAAGCCAGCGTGGGCTACTAATTTTGGTCGGTCAACGTAGACGGATGCTCAAGTATATCCAACGCACCAATTTGGAAGGATACCGCGCTCTTATTAAACAACTCGGACTCCGCAAATAATTCGCTCGATCCAACGGGGCCGTCATGGACGGATGACCGAGGATTGAAATGAGCGGTAGCAGCGTTAAGGCGTTGTTACCGCGTCGTCTTAGGACGGCAGAATCTTTTAGGTAGGATACATGATTCAAAGAGTGACTTTACGGATCGGTGATGATGATCTTATTCTGGAAACCGGTCGTATGGCTAAACAAGCCAATGGGGCCGTTTTTGCTCAATATGCGGGTACCGCGGTTATAGCTACCGTCTGCTCCTCTTCTTCAGCTGAGGAAGGCTTAGACTATGTTCCTTTGACGGTGGATTATAACGAAAAATACTATGCCGCCGGGAAGATTCCTGGTGGTTTTATTAAGCGGGAAGGGCGGCCTAAGGATAAAGAGATTCTTGTTTCACGGCTTATAGATAGGCCGATGAGACCACTTTTTGATAAACGTTTTGGCCGGGATATACAAATAATTCCGACAACCATATCCGCCGATCAAGTGAACCCTCCAGATATTATCGCTATAGTCGCCGCTTCCGCCGCTGTTCATATTTCTGACATTCCTTTTGCCGGTCCTATAGCGTCAGTCCGTATATGCGCGGTGGACGATAAACTCATAGTTAATCCGACGTATGAACAAATAGAAAAGTCTCGTTTAGAAATTGTTGTAGCTGGTACAAAACACGGTATTACAATGGTTGAGGGCGGCGCCAAAGAAGTTGACGAAGACTTAATGATAAAAGCCTTAGAAGAGGCAAGAACGGTCATTATTCAGCTTTGCGATATTCAAGAAAAATTGCGCGAGTTGGTCGGCAAGGAAAAACTTCCCTTAGCTGAATCAAATGTTGTATTGCTAAACGGTGAAGCGATACGATCCGCCGCTTACCCCAAAATGGAAGCGGCCTGTTTTGTTAAGGGTAAACATGAACGCTCTAGCGCCCTTAAGGCGGTAAAAGCTGAATTCGCTGAAGCTAACGCAGACAATTTAGCCGATTCAATGCAAAAAAAACTCTTTGATGCACTTTTTGAGGAAATGGAATACACAATTCTTAGGAAATCTATACTTGATAAGGGGATTCGTGTAGATGGCCGAGGAACTGAAGATATCCGTTCCATAAGCTGCGAGATTGGAGTCCTTTCCCGAACGCACGGTTCAGCATTGTTTACGCGTGGTGAGACTCAGGCTTTAGCCGTTACCACCTTGGGAACCATGTTGGATGAACAGATCTTTGACGATATCGAAGGTGATAAACGGGAACGTTTTCTTCTTCACTATAATTTTCCGCCCTTCTCGGTCGGTGAGGTTGGACGAATGGGTACCGGCCGCCGAGAGATTGGTCATGGCAATTTAGCGCGTCGTTCATTAGAGGCGATGATTCCCTCAAAAGACGAATTTCCGTATACCATTCGTGTCGTATCTGAGATCCTTGAGTCAAATGGGTCTTCCTCTATGGCGTCGGTTTGCGGTGGCACCTTATCGATGTTGAACGCTGGCGTACCCATGGCTAAACCGGTCGCTGGTATCGCTATGGGGCTTATCACCGAAGGTGAGCGCTATGCTGTGCTTTCAGATATACTCGGTGAAGAGGATCATTTAGGCGATATGGACTTTAAGGTCGCTGGTACCGTTGACGGTATTACCGGGTTTCAAATGGATATAAAAATAGCCGGAGTCAGTCCTGATGTAATGAAAAAAGCCTTGGATCAAGCTAAAAGAGGGCGCTTGCATATATTATCCATTATGAACCAGACAATTGATAAACCAGCTGATGCTATTAGTGAGCTAGCGCCAAAAATCGTTTCCATGCATATTGATCCGGAAAAACTTGGACTTCTTATAGGTCCTGGCGGGAAAAATATCAAAGCGCTCTGTGAGCAATACCAGGTAACGATAAATACAGAAAACGACGGTACCGTTACTATTTATGGTAAAACAGCCAAAAGCGCTGAAGACGCTAAAAGCGCTGTCGTTGGTATAGTAGAAGACCCTGAAGTTGGACGAGTCTATAATGGCACTGTAAAGCGTATTATGGATTTTGGTGCTTTCGTAGAAATTTTACCGGGGAAAGAAGGGCTCTGCCACATTTCCAAACTATCACGCCAAAGGATCGCTTCCGTTACGGATGTCGTTAAGGAAGGGCAAAAGATTCCGGTCAAACTATTGGAAGTAGACAAATTGGGTCGCTTAAATCTTTCATATATCGATGCTCTGGAAAGCGCTGACCATCCGGATGATGATAAACGGGGCCGGAGCGGGAATTGATCGAAGAACGCATTCTTAGCCACGGCCTAAGGTTAGTGGCGGAAACGACGGCCGCGAACGATATCGCGGCCGTCGGCGTTTGGTATGATCGAGGTTCACGGAACGACCCCAATGATTCGCACGGAGCCGCCCATTTTATTGAGCACATGCTTTTTAAGGGCGCCGCGACACGTACTAGCCGAGATATCGCGAGAGTAATAGATCGTATAGGCGGCAATGTAAATGCCTTTACGGAAAAAGAAACCGTCGCTCTTCACGCGCAGGTACCTAACTCTAAGTTAACCGAAGCTATAGACCTTTTGGCAGAAATGGCCACTGTTTCCGTATTTTCAGAAGCTGAGTTTACTACAGAAAGGCGTGTAATATTAGACGAGCTGTCAGCTGCTGGCGACGATCCTGAAGAAGCGGCGGCGGATTCATTGTCTGAGGCCTTATGGCCTGGGCATTCTCTGTCGCGTTCCGTGGGAGGCACCCTTGCTTCAGTCGCCAAATTGAGACGTGACTCCATCTATAACTATTATCTAAGCTCCTTTTCCAAGAGCCCCGCATTGGTGTCTGTAGTTGGCGCTAGGGATATTGATGCGATTACTCATCAACTTGATGAGTATTTTACAGGTTCTTATTCTCCGCCAATAATTAAAAGTCCTCCGTTAATCGATATTACTAAATACAGTATTTGGCGGCATCACCATGTTCAGCTTTTTATCGTATACCAGCTTCCTGGTCGTTTGAATACGGATGAATATTACGCTTTGGAATTAGCCAATACGGCATTTGGTGACGCGTATAGTTCGCGTTTATTTCAGACTTTAAGGGAAGAAGCTGGCCTGTGTTATTCTGTTGGTAGCAACCCTGTAGCTTATTCGGATTTTTACCAATTAGTTATATACGCGACATGTTCCCCAATTACTATCTATCAAACTATAGCGGCAATGATAGAACAGATAGAATTATTACGACAAGGAGAATTAGTTAGGACTGAATTGGATGATGCCGCATCTCATCTAAAAGGCGCTCTCTTCTTAGCCGCTAATGATCCCGAATACCGAATGCGCCGGAACGCGCGTAGAGCCCTTTATGGTTTACCGATATTGGATAGGGATGGAGCGGTAAACGCGATAAATCAACAGGTGAGCCAAGCGAATACAATTCTTAAAAAAGTTTTAAGCCATTCGGCTAGCCTTTTCGCTATCGGTCCAGCTAGAGGACGTTTCGCGTTTTATAAGGCCGCCAAAGATTTTTTATGTCGAGTAAATGGAGTTGATGATGCAAGGCTCTGAAGGATTGCTTATCAAAATACAACTTATTCACCCAAAAGCGCGGCTACCTTCTTACGCTAGCATAGGTGCCGCCGGTGCTGATATATTCGCGGCGCTTGACGATAGCTTGGTTATTGGAGCTGGCAAGAGGACCGCTGTGCCGACAGGTATAAAAATAGAATTGCCAGAAGGATATGAAGCGCAGGTACGACCACGATCCGGCTTAGCTATAAAAAGCGGAATTACGGTATTAAACGCTCCAGGTACAATTGATAGTGATTATCGTGGGGAATTACTCGTTTTGCTCGTTAATTTAAGCGATAAAGACTATACAATCAACTGTGGGGATCGTATAGCGCAGATAATAATCGCGCCTGTTATGCGAGTTTCATTTTCTACGGCGCGCGTCTTATTACCAAGCAAGCGCGGCGATGGAGGCTTTGGCTCTACTGGCCGATAAACGAGTATGATCGATATAAGAAGAAAAACATCCATGGTTCTATTTCGATATCTTGTTGGTGAAACAGCTATATCCTTTCTTATCGCTTTTTTGTTTTTTTTCGTCATTTTTTTTATCAATCAAATGATACTAATGGCTGAGCAAATACTTTCTAAACGAGCTCCAATTGATCAAGTCGCTTTGCTGATTCTTTACTCGTTGCCTGGGATTGTCGCCATGTCAGCTCCCTTTGCTTCTTTAGTGGGGACATTAATGGCAATTGGTCGCTTATCCTCTGATTCCGAGATATTGGTAATGAGAGCTTCCGGTATCTCATTAGGCTCAATCTATCTTCCTGTTATTTGCGTTGGCGCTGGTATTACATTGATTTCGTTCTTAGCTAACGACATTCTCTTGCCCGCTGGAACTCTTGAATTCAGTAAAACATATCGTCGTTTATTGCTTACCACACCAGCGATTGAGATTGAAGCTAATTCGGTTAAGCGATTTAAGGAAACTGTTCTGGTAACAGGGCCAGTTGAGAATAAACGGATTGAAGAGCTTCTTATCTTTGATAGAACAAGCACTGGCGAACGTCGTCTTATCGTCGCGGACGCCGCTGAACTGAGCGAGGAAGCGGAAACAGCCCTAACCTTGGATTTAAGTGACGCCTTTGTCCATTCAACCAAAGAAAGCGCCAAGCAGGACTATGATTACGCCTTGGCTAACGAACTACGGTATTCCATTAAACAAGAAGATTTAGTTCAAGCTATCGGTACGCCTGGCCCTCGCGATATGAGCTCGGTAGATCTTTATGCGGAGATTGTGGCTAAACGTGAAGCCCTGGTTACCAAAACCGCGGAAAGACGAATAGCCGCTCTTTATTCAGCCTTGGCAATTGAATCACTATTACGCAGTGGTAGGGACCACCCTAAATGGGATGAATTGTCAAATTTGAATTTGGATTATGAAAAGAGGCTAGCCTCTCTTAATTTAGCGCGGGATGATCGTAGTCTTAGACAATACTTGTTAGAATTTCATAAAAAGTTTTCTATACCCTTTGGCGCTTTCGCTTTTATTTTTTTAGCTACACCACTAGGGCTTTTCGCAAAAAAAAGCGGTCAATCGGTTGGTTTTGGCCTTGGCCTTTTGATCGCCGTCGTTTATTGGGCACTTCTTCTTGGTGGACAAACCCTAGGCACTCGTTTAGGGTATTCGCCTTTCTGGGCTATGTGGCTGCCAAACGCGATTATTCTTGTTTTCGGCGCTTTCTTTTCATTTTTGCGCTTTAGCCGATGAAAACATTAGATCGTTATTTGTTGAGACAATTTATTCCCGTTTTTTTAGCAGGTCTTTTTTTCTTTGTTTTATTATTGGAATTAATCGATATATTCACTAATCTTGTTCGTTATTTAGCTTACGAAGCCTCAATTATTGATATTGCCAAAGTAGCTGTCTATTATATACCAAAATGTGTTTCTTATGCGGCCCCTGTTTCACTACTTTTCGCGGTGTCTTATATATTAGGCGATCTATACTCCAAAAACGAGCTAATCGTAGTATTTGCGTCAGGTATGCCTCTAAGACGTTTATCATTAGGCTTTGTAATAGTTGGAGTCTTACTCTCTATTGGATCTTTCTTTTTTGAGGATCAGGTAGTCATCGCATCTATCGTGAAAAAGAATCAATTATCACGTACTCTTTTACGGCAACAAAACATAGGCAATGAAGCTGACGTGGTGGTTAAGGCTAAGGCTGGTCGCGTTGTCTATTCCGTAGATTATTATAACGATATCGATAAAAGCATAAATGGTGTTAATATCGTACTTCGCGATCAGGCAGGTAATTTTAACGGTCTTATTTATTCTCGGCGAGCTAGTTGGTCCGGAGCGGCATGGGTTTTTACAAATGCCGTTGTTTATCGGTGGGAAGGTGGAATGTTACTCTCCGAACCTTACAACAATGAAGGCGAGTTTACGGAACCGCCAGAGACTTTCAAGCGTAATTCTATGTTAGTAGAAGAAATGGTAGTAAAAGAAGCTGCTTTGTTCATAGCTGACCTAAAAGAAGCCGGATTACCTTTCAACGGCGCTCTCGCGGATTATTATAAGCGTTACGCATTCGCGGCAACCCCTCTGGTAGTTATAATTTTATCCATTGCCCTAGGCGGGAGGTTTAGAAAAAATATACTTCTAATGAGTTTATTAACTAGTCTAATATCATCGGTAATTTATTATGTAGCTCAAATGATTACAATGATATTCGCGAAGCTCGGCTATATTATTCCAGTGCTTGGAGCATGGACGCCGACTGCTATATTTATTGTACTAGGCACGATATTGGTGCTCAACGCCCGAACTTAAGGAGGCTTTGTCTAATTGTCTCATTTTAATCTTATCCACCGATCAAGTAATTCAGCGGCGCGTACAGGTAAACTATCTCTTGCTCATGGAGAGCTTGATACACCGGTATTTATGCCGGTAGGGACAAACGCTACCGTAAAAGCGATGAACGTCGAAGCCCTTGAAGAAATCGGCTTTAAACTAATCCTATCCAACACATATCATCTTTATTTACGTCCGGGAGTTGAAGTTATAGAAAGGGCGGGGGGGCTTCACCGTTTTATGAGCTGGAATGGAAATATATTGACCGACTCAGGCGGTTTTCAAGTATTTTCGCTAGCTCCATTTAGAAAGATAAGCGTAGAAGGTGTGAAATTTCGATCCCATATCGATGGGGCCTACCATCTACTGAGTCCAGAGAAAGCTGTATCTATTCAAACAGCGCTCGGTAGCGACATCCAAATGCAACTGGATGTTTGTACCGCATATAATACTGACTATAAAAAAGCTGAAAAAGCTTTGGAATTAACAAGCTTATGGCTTCAGAGAGCGAAAGCGTGTTGGCAAAATAGTCCGGATACGTATAAAGGTTTGCTTTTTGGAATAGTACAAGGAAATTTTTATGAGAATCTTAGAAAAAGGAGTGTGGAGGAGGTAAGCGCCGCTGATCTTCCTGGTATCGCAATTGGAGGGCTTTCGGTTGGGGAGCCGTTTAGTCAATTTCGTGATACCCTTTCATATACAGCCGCCTTATTACCGGAAAACAAGCCTCGGTACGTAATGGGGATAGGCACTCCGGAATTTATACTTGAGGCTGTTGAAAATGGAATCGATATGTTTGATTGCGTTTTTCCAACAAGAACGGCCAGGAACGGTTTAGCTTTCAGCTATGATGGTCCCTTATCAATTAAACGTGAAAGCAATAAATTTGATTTCACACCCTTAGAACCAGTGTGTAATTGCGCTGTTTGTCGTAAATATAGTAGAGCTTATCTACGTCATTTATATAAAAGCGGCGAGATACTCGCATCCATGTTAATGAGCTATCATAATCTATCTTTTATTCAAAATCTTACACTGAAGATAAGAGAATCAATTATGGAAGATCGCTTTATGGATTTTAAAAATGATTTTCTACAGCGTTATAGGAGAGGTTTTAATGAATAAAAAAAGATACATGTTAATAATTATATATATGGTGTATGTTATTTTATTTATACCCTTAAATATAAACGGTGATGAATCGTCTGATCTAAGCGCGAAACGGCTTGAAACCTTACGTTATGGAACTGACTCAGAGATAAAGGGACTTATCTCAACAATAGAAATTGAAAAAATTGAAGAATTTGATAGCGAGTTTGTTGAAATAGCCTCTAAAAGCTCTAATCAAAATTTAATTGAACCTATTCTTGTATATCTAGGCGGTCGCGGAATCTCTGGATTGGAGGATAAAGCCTCGGAAATTATTAAGTATAGAGACGAATATAGACCGACTATTGTTGATGCGGCTTTGAATTATTCCGCGGCCGTTTATACGGAAGCCGCGGTAGACGCTCTATATTCTATACTAGAGGCGGAGGAAACACGCTTTATTGAAGGAGCTCTAAAAGCTTTAGGAAAGAGCGCGGATAGTGAACTTGGTCCATTTTTATTATCCTATTATGAAAGAAATATTGACGATACGGTAAAAAGCCGCATTATTGAAACATTGGGTATAATTAAATATACAAATGCGTCTAACTTTATCGTAGCTATTGCTTTGGATAAAGATTCAAAATCAACTTTACGTATAGCCGCGGCAAAGGCTCTAGCAAGTATTGGTGAAGATGAAGCTCTATCAAAACTAACAGCGCTAATTAATGATGACGACGCGAATTTACGTGTTGAAATAATAAACGCCTTATCACAGCATACTAATTCTGATCACGATTCATTAATAATGGAAGCTTTACGCGATTCTTACTATAAAGCGCGAATAGCCGCCGCTAGAGTCTGCGGTGAACGCAAAATAAGTGATGCAATACCATTTCTCGCATATAGATCAAAATATGATGAAGTAAGTTCTGTAAAGCAGGCGGCTCTAGATGCGCTTGGAGCGATAGGTACAAATGAATGCTTTGATGTGGTAGCGGATGTATTCAGCGATACGAAAGCTATAGACTCAGTCAGAATTAATGCCGCGAAAATACTTATCTCCGAAAACCCCTTATCATGGCTACCTAAAGTTAAACCCATTTTAGATAGCGCTAAATCAGATAAAAGAATGGTTTTTTACAATGGCTTAGCAAAGCTTGTTTCCGAAACAAAAGATGAGAATACGAAGCCCTATGTCGAGTATTTTTTAGTTTCAAATGAGATCATCGATATTCATTATGCTTTGGATATAATTATCCTAAATTCGTTTACTGCTTATAAGGACGATGTTCAAAAACTTAGCGGTCATAAAAATAAAAGCATAGCTCAAAAAGCTGAAAAAGCGCTTTTAAGCTTATCCGGGGATATCGATGGAATGAAGGAATAAATTAAGCTTCGTTAATGGATCCTCAAATAGTTCAAAGCGAAGTTCTAGTTGAATGCCACGCTGTGAAAGCACGGTAATATTTTTACCGATACAATCAGGAATATACGATCCTTCTATATCGAAGAATCCCATTTTTTTGGGAAAGAGAATACAGGTTTCGCCATCATATCTTATATCCGCGATACGTTTGGGGAAGGGAACTAAGAACAGTAAAAAATCAGACGATCCTCCGCCCAAACTTAAACGTTGTCCAGCCTTAATAATATGAGTATTACGGCGACCAATATTTGGATTTTGATCTTTTACCCATAAACGTAATAATAAACGTCCGCTTTTTTTTACTATAATCGGCTCATCTGGAATATCAATAAAATCTGATTTTAACACAGGGTTGCTTATCTTAGGAGAGCCTTTTTTATGCGATTTAGTACTATTTTTTTCTTGAATGATTTCGCTTATACCTTCTCGCCTTGTTTGAAAAGAAGATAATAGCTCCGCGGCGTTATCACGCGGTTTAACAACACTTGCGAGAAACTCCGCGGTATTATCTCGCGGAGCTTGCGCGCCGGCGAGTAAGTCCGCGGCGTTATCACGCGGTCTGACAACACTTGCGAGAAATTCCGCGGTATTATCACGCGGAGCTTGCGCGCCGGCGAGTAAGTCCGCGGCGTTATCACGCGGTCTGACAA
>CAZJJK010000004.1:33650-41809 GCA_964546285.1 uncultured Treponema sp.
GCCCGCGCGCCGGCGAGCAAGTCAGCGGTATTATCACGCGGTTGATGTGCTTCTAAATGATTCTTTGATTTATTTAAGGGTGGTTTATAATTAGCGATACTAGTGCGATTATTTGCTTTATTGTGTCGATAAAGCAAAACAAATAAAAATGTTAATAGTAATAGTACAATGATTATCCCGATTATGACCCATAAAAGGAAGCCGCGCTTTTTAGTTATTGAATCATATACATCAATCCAAGTGGTTTCTTCATTTTCATTTTTAATTTCGTCAGAACGACTAAAATTTTGTTCAACTGTGGTTTCCGCTGAGATTACCGTTTCTTCATTAGATAAGAGCGATGAAGAATCACCACTAGGATGAGTTTTATCGGTGGACACCGATTTGTTAAGAGTCGGAGCTTCTTCGATAATATCAATTTTCTGTTCGATTTTATCGCTTGTTTGTTTTGTTTCCTCTTTAATGTAATCAGAATTGTCTAAAATTAAAGCCTGTTCAATATCCTCAGTCGCAGTAGCTTCATAATCAGGTTGGGCATAACTTTCTGTGTTCTCAGCTAATGAATATTCGCTATCGCCGCCATCACTTAATGAAAGTGTTTCAATTTTCTGAATTTGTTCCTCATTGATAGAAGGTCTATAACTAGAATCTGTAAACCCATTGGAAACATTAGGGGATAAATCTGAAACATCCGCTTTTTCTTTCTCTATAAAATCGCTATTCAAAGGTAGATTGAGGAACTCGTAATCAATTGAATGTCGATAAAAATACGCTTTCAAATCAGCTAAATCGCTATCAGCTACGGCACGTGATCTAGCATTTACTTCAGAATTATCTGAAGTTTCAGCAATTCCATCAGAAATAATTACGATTGATAATATTCTTCCGGCTGGCAAACTAGCGATATAGTCATGAAGAAAGGCTATAGAAGATGAAAGGTCGGTATAGGAACCTAGAGGAAGAATAGAATAGACTCTTGTAGCGAAAGCCTTTATATCGCCAGGTCCATCTATGCGTCTTGAGAATTCAACACGGACCGAATCATCGAAAGTAAGAAGGTGAATTGTGTCACCAACTGCTAAACGTTTTTGTATAAAGGGGCCAGTAATAAAATCCGCGGTTTCTGCCTGATGTGTAAAGACACTAGCGGAACTATCCAAAAGCAGAACAAGATCGCGACCGCTATTCATTTCCGGAGAGAGATATATACTATTATCCTGAGCGAAAACTGGCGCTAGAAAGATGGTTAGGAACGCGATGGCCAACCAGCGTTTCATATCTCTATCGTTATATATCAACCGATATATCGGTCACTGTATATTTTACCTTCTCGTCATTGATTGAGAAGTCAAAATGGTCTCCTTTACGCTTATTCAAAACAGCGCCTCCGAATGGGGATAAATAGGAGATTATATTATTATCTGGATCGGATTCCCAGGGACCCAATATAGTAAACACCTCTTCATCTCCCGTGCTTTCATTTTTCAAAAATACTTTCGTTCCAAATGCGACACGTGAATTATTGACTGTTGATGGATCAAATATCTGTGCTCTTTCTATTTCATCCTTCATGCGAGCTACTGTTGCGTTAAGGATTTCTTGTCTTTCTTTAGCGGCTTTGTATTCAGCGTTTTCGCGTAAATCTCCTAAAGCTAAAGCCGCGGCTATTTCTTTTGAATTAGCCGGGACCTCTTCTTCTATTATTTTTTGCAAATCTCTCTGCTTGTCTGTATATCTAGAGGCTGTTACAATAAGTCCTCGGTTTACTATGGTCTTTTCGTCAGCGCCATAAAATTTAAATCCTGGATGTTTGTCAAGAATACTATTTCTTAATCGCAGTTTTATCGTTGGATCGAGATCCTTAACATCATCAACTAAGGTGTATATTCGTGTAATAGTATCAACATCTGATCGGTCAATAAAATCAGTAAGAACTTTTTCTTTAAATAGGATATTCTGGATTTGTTTATTTATCTTTCTGTTTTCGGTAGTTTCATGATGGTTCTCTATTTCTCTATAGCTTGTGTCAAGAACATGAATTAAAACAATAAGCTGCTTTTCAAAACTTAGGCCGGACTTTTCAAACCATTCTTCTTCTCGTAAATTTCTAAAAATCCATACAATCGCTTCTTTATATTCACGGAAATTTTCAAAACAATTAACGACCATTGACACAAGTTTTGATTCATATCCTCCTGCGTGCAATTCGTTAATTATTGATTGCGATAAAGCGTATGGAAATAAACGGAGATAGAAATCAGCCCAGTTTGGAATAAATAATTTAATATGATTTAAGAAATCCTTACGTAGATCCGTGTCTTTCATGTTAAGGTAGATAGCTACTGGATCTTCAATAGCGTCAAATAGTTCCGCAAAGTTAAAACCAATCTCAACATTGAGATAGGGGAAACGGCCAACAAAATCCTTGACAAATAGATACGATGCGACAATAGTCTCATTCGCGGATGAAAATGATTTCAAGTAGGCAGAGAAATAGTTAAACATTTCAACAAAAAATTCGGAATCTGGTTCAGCGGCTTTTACGAATGAACGAAGGGTTTGGATACGATTAAAGAAACTCTTTTCAGCTTTGAATTCATTAAATAATTTTTCTTCTACGGAAATTGGACGATCACGAACAACAAATTGATCAATATTAGTTGAATTTACACCAAAAGCTGGATCGTTCTTAAGTAGATCACGTGCCTTTGTACTCCAACTCGTCCATTCGCCAGCGGTAAGAATACTTGGTACTAGTTCAGCCTTAACCTTTTTTATATCACATGAATTGTCAAAGCTTCTTATTATCGTTTTCAATGTCCATAAATGATCAGTTTTAATCTTTTGATATAACTTATCCTTTTTGGAAGTGGCTTTTAGAACCCAAATATGGTTTTTATGTAAGGTTTGGAGAGCGTTCACAGCCATTTTTAGTGACATTGAATGTTTTCTTTTTTTCGCGAAATCTATTGTTATTTCATCGCCAGAAACTGACGCGATACGGCCGACCCCCCAGGTTCTATGATATACAAAATTTCCAGCGTCAAAAGCTATGTGCTTTTCAAAATCGGCGATAGCCTCATGAACGTTACGCCAACTTTGGGTTAAGTTGGAAAGACGTATATAATCTTCAAGCTGACTGTGGCTAGAGAATTTTTCTCTGTAACATTCAACAATTTCCTTGCGAGCCCAAGAGTCTCGTTCGTCATATTGAAGGATCTGCTTTAAAATACTCAATGAAGTTTCTAAATCATCGATTTTACGACATGAATGGTATAATTCTTGAAGAAGAATAGCGGCTTTATCCTCACTGATATTCTTTTCAACCTTTTTCTGAACATGAAGGAAAAAATCGATATCCTCTGGGCAAAGTGTGATCAATTTGGACCAAATCTCACGCACATTTGTGAATAATTTTTTGTTAACATAACGATGTAGGGCTTTCTTAAAATAATCAGTGGAGTTTTCAATATCACCTTGTGTTTCATAATATTCAGCTAGGGCTTTAGTGATATCGGCTTCCTCGTAATCTACTTTTACAAGGCGTTCCCATATTGGATATATATTTTCATCATCATCAATATTTTTATAGTAATCAGCTAACATACGGAGGGCAAACTTAGATTCGCCAAAATCCAATATTCTTTCACACAAATATTGGACAATATTCCATTTATGATTATCAACAAATATAGTTATTAGGTTTACTAAGGCTGAATCGTCTATTACCTGATGAGATAAAGCAATCATGCCGGATAAATAGAGCCCAATTATACTATTTTTTGTGTGGGCTAAATGCTCGTCGCATATTTTTTTCATATCATCAGCGATATGATTTTCGCGGGCTTGCTTCAGGATCGCATCCAGTTCCTTAAATTGGCCAATGGAATAGTTGCTGAGTGTAGCTCTCGTCCACTTTTCTTCGTTCAGCATGTCTTGCACGTTCTTCATGAGCGTTTCTGGCATCGTCACAACTCCTCACCCGCTGGGTGTTACGCGGATAAACTCCGTTCTCTCTAAAAGAGAAACCCGTCAACCGACATAGCGCTTATAAATCTCAGAATCCATAACCTTAATTTTCAATAAGGTTTCATCGATTTTTGATCGATCTTCTCCAGCGTTGATATAATGATCGATTAACCAAAAGTAGCGATTAATAAGCCTGGGTACAAGGCTGCCCGCTTCAGCTGGATGATCACGTATATCGTTTTCCAGAGAAAATATAGTCTGCTTGAGCTTACCAAGCTCAATAGCCCTTAATTCACGTTTTACAGTAAGCACGCTGAATAATACACCATAAACGGGTATCCATTCCTCAAGCTCTGGTGTTTTATAGCCTAATTCCGCCACTTTCTGATAAAGTAGCAGAATCAATTCAGATTCAAGCTTGGAGAAATCAATCTTCTGGGGGTTAATAAAAAAAGCTTCACGAAATAAAGCTTTAGCTGATCTAGGATTATTTATTAAGGCATGAAGATCGGCCAATTCAGCCAAAACTTCAGCGTCATCTGATTTTTGTCTTACCGCTTCTTCAAGGTATTTCATGGCTTGATCGTAATCACCCAAACGCTTAAAACAATGGCCGATATAATAAAGCGTCTCATAATCAGGGCGTTCCGCCGTTTCGGCCATGAACGCCTTAAAATGTGATAACGCAAAAGAAAAAGCGTATTGCCTAATGGCGTAAACGCAAGCTTCGTACCCTTTACCAATCCGCTCGAGAAAAACAATGAATGATTTCCAATTGCTAATAGCGGTTTGACCGCGTTCGTAATTCCCTTTTAGAGCGATGATATTCTTATTCCTTTCTAACCACCAATTTACGCATTTCAGAGCAAAAACGACCTCTGGATTCTCAAAATCAAGCTGGAGAGCTTCCTCAAGAAACAATACAGCTGTCTCTGCGTCGGTAGACTTTAAACTTTCGTACGCTTTCTGCAGGAATTCCTGTACTGACGTCTGATTATCCATGTTCTTCCGGATTCCGGCTAAGGCGCTTGATCAACTATGCGGATATCTGATAATAATTCCGCCCAAAATTCATTATAACGTTTTCGCCAGCTTAGTCAATTACAGCTTCTTTACAAAAAGCTGGACGGCTATTATTATCCGTTCATGCCGAATAGAATTATCGCGCCTTCATTGCTTTCGGCCGATTTCGCTAGATTAGAGTCAGCGGTATCCACCATTTCTTCGGCTGGAGCGCCATGGGTGCATTTCGACATAATGGATGGGTCCTTTGTTCCTAATTTAACCTTTGGCACGAAGGTTGTACGCGATTTGAGGCCTCTCTGTTCTTCTGTTTTTGATGTTCATCTAATGGTTGAACATCCTGAGCGTTATGTTGAGGGTTTCGCGGAAGCTGGCGCTGATTTTATTACCTTTCATAGCGAGGCTTGTATTCACGCACATCGTTTAGTTGCGGAAATACGAAAGCTTGGTAAGAAGCCAGGAATATCTATTGTACCTGCAACCCCAATTAGCGTATTAGAAGAATTATTACCTTATATAGATTTGGTTCTGGTGATGACGGTAGACCCAGGGTTTGGCGGACAAACAATGATCACTTCCTGTCTAAAAAAAATAGCGGGATTGAAACAGGCAAGAAGCGATGGAGGATACCATTTCCTAATATCCGCTGATGGCGGTCTTAATAAAGAAACCGCTAAGGCGGCTTGGAACGCGGGCGTTGATGTTTTAGTTACTGGATCGGCTTTTTTCAACGCTCCAGATAAATCGGCTTTTATTAAAGCTTTGTTGCGTTAACCGTAGCTCTGGTTTGAGTTGCGTCGGCAAATAGCCGATAATCGATGCAGAGGTTTCATCGATGTCTAGACGTAGCCTATTGATAGTGTTTTTTATTTCTTTCGTGGCGGTTTTAAATGCCGAGACGGTTTTTTCAACTGAGGCGCTAAAACGCGGCATCGATCTTTATGGAGAAGGTGATTGGCGAAATTCAATCCTTGAATTTCGCAAAATAGCTACCTTGTCATTGGATCCAAAAGAGCTGATTGAGGCAGCGTATTGGATCGCGATGTCTGAAATGAATATTGGGGAATACGAGGCCGCGCTTCAGGATATAGAAAGAGTCTTGGCGCAGGAAAACACCGATAAATGGCGATATTTTGACGCTATGTATCAAAAAGGTAGAATATTATTCTATTTGGGGCGTCAAGACGAAGCTATTATTATTTTATACACGTATTTAGAAAAAGCGCCCGATAACAATTCTATTTCAGCGGCTTATTATTGGATAGGAGAATCTTTATATTCATTAGGACGCACTGAAGAAGCGAGATCGATTTTTTCTAAAATAATAGATAAATTTCCAGATAGCGCAAAATATGAAGCCGCGTCTTACAGGATAGCTTTGATAGACCAAAAGAGCGTGGAAACCGAGTTATTGAAGTTGCTTAAGTGGAGTCATGAAGAATCACTAAAAACAGTGGAGGAATATCAAAAACGAGAACGCTCTTATGAACAGGCTATAATAGCTTACCAAAAACGAATAACAGAAATGATGAAGGATACGCGTTTGGCTGATTTGGAAACGGCAAATGCCGAGCTAGAAGCGATAAATCTGGATTTAGAAGCGAAATATATAGCAGAACAGGTGAAAGTAGGAAAACTGGAGGAGTTAATTAGGATTGCTGAGGCTGAAGCAGCTTTAACTATGAAGAAAATGTCGGAATTGGAAAAAGAACTATCAAGTGCCAAAGCTGACGCGGCGGCAGCACAAGAAGCTATGAATCGCGCTCCAAGTACAAACGTTGAACGTGTTGATCGCTTACTAGAGTTAAAGGCTCAAGCGCTTGATATTAAAGAGACGATCGTTAACCGCTTGTTACAGGATGTCGGGAACGTGGAGGCTGTTGAATGAAACGTCGTCTTTTATTAGTTTTATTCTTTCTATACACAATATTTGGCGCCTTAACGCTTGAGGTAACTGAAGGGCGAATTAAACTAGTCGTTCATGAAGCCAGCGGTCGTTTCTCTCTTTATTATTTATCGAACCTAACTAATAACACATATCAAGCTCTATTTGTAAATCAAGATCCCAGGACTAGCTTTTTTTCAGTTTTAATTGATGATCGCGCACATAAAATGGGTGAATCAACGTCTTTTCGTTCACGTGTAGAAAGAGACGGCTCAGCTGTGGTTTTAGTATTTGAATCGCCGAATATCCAAGTACGTCAGAGCTTTTCATTCATTAAAACAAAGGGTGTTAGTCTGGCTGATGGCGTTCTTATTTCTTTTCAAATTATCAATAGGGGTGATAAAGATACGTCTATCGCCGCGCGCTTTTTGTTAGATACGAATCTTGGAGAAAGGAATTCGTCCCCGTTTGGAACAAACCTACAATCAATCGGAGAAGAAACGCTAATAACACCAAAGAACTCATCGGGTGATTTATGGTGGTTTAGCGGCGATGAAAAACTTGGCTTAATGGGTAGCATAGTAGGTCCTGAGTTAACAACACCAGCTTCAGTACATTTTGCCAATTGGAAGCGCTTAAATGACGCGACCTGGTCTGTTAACTATAGCGCCAATCGTAATTTCAATATGTTGCCCTATTCTATAGGTGATTCAGCTGTATGCTATTATTACGATACTGAAGTTTTAGCTAGGGGCGCGGAGCGATCTATTTCTTTAGCTTTATCGTATTATAACCCATTAGGGTTTGATACGGCTAAAACTGATACTAATGATCTATCCATCTTGTTAAGGACAAGCTCTGAAGCCGCTGATGACCCTGAATTGGCATTGCGTACTGATCTAATCACGATACGTGATTATCTCTTACGTATTGATGATGCTATAAAATCAGGTGGTGATATTTCCGATGAAGAACTCAAAACCTTTGAAGCGATAATTGATCGATTAAAGCAACGAAATGAGCCATAAGCCGCATATTCTATGAAAGAGGATTTATTAAATAAAGCCTCGGCACAGATCGGGCGTAAACGTTATGGAGACGCGATTCGTTTATTAGAGCCCGAGGTAGTACGTTATCACGACTCTTTTCATTACTACTATATTTTGGCCTATGCTTGCTTATTATCTGGAGATTCTGGCGGTGCTCATACTTATTTTGGCCGCGCGGCGGAAATACGACCAAATGATAAAAATGCTATGGTGGCATTAGCCTTACTTTCATT
>CAZJJK010000004.1:41909-80999 GCA_964546285.1 uncultured Treponema sp.
GATCTATACCATCAAGCTCAACGGCTATTCCTTGATTATCGTGATGAAGCTGCCCGCGTTATTTTAAATATGATAAAAGCGTCTAACGCTTCTTCCGCTATAAAAAATAAAGCTGATTTATTATTAAGCTACGCGACAATTCCAACTTTTACAACGCTTAAGGATAGATTTAAATATTCAGAGGTTATGAAACAACCTGAGATATTTAATTCTTGTCATGTGATATGGAGTGGTAGAGTAGCAAATATAGAAAATGGTGATACTTTCACAAAATTTGAACTGCTTATTGGTTATAATGAAAATCAATTACTTGAAGGTATTGTACCGGTTTGGTTTCCTTTCGCGCTTAATATCGATATTGATAGACCGGTTGAGATCCTTGGGGCCGTGGTCGCGGAGGGCAATAATGACATTTCTCTGTCTGGCCTTGCGATTCATCAACCCATTGAGCGGATTTCAAAGTAGCGATATTCCTTTCCTCGTTGTTTAAAACAGAGAAACTTCTCAATAGTAGTAAAGCCAAACGCTTAAGGCGAGTACTGATAAGCCTGATTTAGTAATATTTTAAGATGCAAAATCTAGAGAGCTTGAAAATTAAAAATGCATATTTAAGCGGATCTGTGTTTTGGGAAGCTATTTAGCAGACACATATCACAAAAAACGACCATTTTTAAGATATCTTTCAGCGTCAAAGGGCGTGAACATATCGGATAAAGATCCATTTACCGCTATCGTTCCAATAATAGAAGCTGATAATTCAGCCGAGGGAACAACTTCCAAACCATGAATTTGTTGAGGCAGGCAGGATGGACAAAACACCGTATCTGTAACGACTATCTTATTAAGTAAACCCTCGCTTGTTAAAGTAATTAAGCGTTCCGCGGCTTGCCCGGAAAAAACGGCATGTACGGCCGCAATATTGATCTCTGCCGGATTCTGTAGTGCTAAAGCCCTTATTAAGCCTTCTACGGAAGCGGCTGTATCTATCATGTCATCAACAATCCAGAGGGTTTTACCTTCAAGCGGTGTGGCGGATAGAATATTGATGGATTCAATCGCGTTCCTTCTCGAGTAATCACGCTGTTTATGGGCTATCACCAAATGAGAACCAAACGCGTTCGCGAAACGCCTGGCTAATTTTTCTCCACCGGCATCAACGGAGCAAAAAGCCCAATTTGGACGAACTTGATTCACTAAATAATCCAAATCAGATATATAAACATCGCACAGTCTTCTTTTTAACAAGACTAAACCTGGAACATCATCAATAGCGCAAAGAGTTGGATCAAGAATTGTTTTTGATTTATCGGAATGAAGCTGGTAAGTAATGATTTGATCGGCGCCAAGCGCTACCATAGTTTTAAAATGGACCCATAAACCAACAGAATTACGCCTCGTTGTTCTATCTGAACGTGAACAGGAAACAAAGGGTTCAAATACAGTGATTCTCTCAGCTTGCGAACGTTTTAAGGCGTCTATCGCATGATAAAGTTCGATTTTTGATTCTTCTGATGATATATTGGCATCATTACGCGCGGAACTTGTAAAGAGGTATACATCATTTCCACGTATGGATGAATTTACGGATACCTCAAGTTCTCCATCAGCGAATTTTTCCGCGTTGAGAGCCTCGGTTTTATCAATGACTTCAGAACGAGGCATAAAACTTGGATAACGCTTGATAGAAGCCGCGACTTTAGCGCCATAGCTTTTCATTGATCGCGTCGCGCAGATGACGAAATCATTTCTCATGACCATACTCTACCGTACTATGGCGGTTGTCGTCGAGCGATTATTAGTGTTTTATATAAGAGAAAAATTTCAAGCGAGAAACGGAAAACGCCCTTACTAGAAACCAGGGAGGATGATATGGCGAAAGCGGTAAATAGCGAAAAAACACGTCAAGCTGAGGGCGTTACCTCAGAAGAAAAAGCCAAAGCGCTAGAAATAGCCAAATTACAGATAGAGAAGCAATTTGGCGCTGGTTCATTAATGAAATTAGGTACACGTATCGATGCGCGAGGTATAGACACCATACCCTCTGGATCAATACTTTTAGATGAAGCTCTCGGTATTGGAGGCTATCCTCGTGGAAGAATTATCGAAATTTATGGACCGGAATCGTCCGGCAAAACGACACTAGCCTTACATGCTATCGCTGAGGCGCAAAAAAAAGGCGGTATAGCCGCGTTTGTTGACGCCGAACACGCGCTTGATCCCACATACGCAAAAAACCTTGGCGTAAATATAGATGAATTATGGGTTTCTCAACCAGATACAGGGGAACAAGCCCTTGAAATAGCGGAGAGTCTTGTAAGATCTGGCGCTGTCGACGTTATTGTTGTTGACTCCGTGGCCGCGTTAACGCCTCAGGCGGAAATTGAAGGCGATATGGGCGACGCTCACGTAGGGCTTCAAGCTCGATTAATGAGCCAAGCCCTGCGTAAATTGACCGCCACTATTGGTAAGTCAAAAACAATATTGGTTTTTATTAATCAGATACGTATGAAAATTGGCATAATGTTTGGCAACCCGGAAACGACAACTGGCGGAAACGCTTTAAAATTCTATTCCTCTGTTCGTCTTGAGGTTAGGAGAATAGAAACTATAGAGAAAGGAGATTCTGACGCTATCGGTAATCGTGTAAGAGTAAAGGTAGTGAAAAACAAAGTCGCTCCACCTTTCCGAAAAGTTGAATTGGAAATAATGTTTGGGAAAGGTATATCGGCTTCCGGAAGTCTGGTAGACGCCGCGGTTAAATACAATATAATCGATAAAAAAGGAGCCTGGTATGCCTATGGCGATGAAAAAATAGGGCAGGGGAGGGATAACGCTAAAACCTTCTTGGAGTCAAACCCTCAATTGGCTATAGATATTGATAAGCGTTTACGTGATATGATGTTTCCGCCTCGTGATTCAAATACTGAAAAGAATGCTGATTCTATACCAGAGGCGAACTCGCCCTCTGACCTGCCCGCTATAAGTCCACTGACAAATCATCCTAAAGGAGTTAAGACAGAAATTGATGACGAGCTGTTTTAGCTGGTACCATGATTAGGAAAGGGCCTGAAAACATTGTATATCTCGGTCTTGGCTCAAACCTCGGAGATAGTCTTGATACTATTAAGAAAGCGATCAAAGTATTAAATGGCTATTTAAAATCGCTTCGGACCTCTTCTCTATATCTTAGTGAGCCCCTTTATATTACTGATCAACCACGTTTTGTTAATACCGTTGTTGAGGCTGTATTTGATGACGAACCAATAGCCCTTTTAGATTGTACGCTCTGCGTGGAAAAGCAATTTGGAAGAAACAGAACGAGACCTAAAGGAGAACGAACACTGGATATAGATATTTTATTATTTGGCAATCGTGTTGTGGATATGTCACCGAGATTGAATATTCCACATCCTTTAATGAGGGAAAGGCGCTTTGTATTAGAGCCGCTAATTGAATTAGCTCCCGCGCTTATTGATCCCGTGACTGGATTGCCTTTTTCAGAATTTTTAAGCACTCTAGGCAACCAGGGTCTTTACTACCTGGAACCGCCAACGTATAATCAGGCTTTACATTTAAACGGGGTGTCATGACGGGATCAGTTTGTAGCGACTCTCGAAATTTCAGATTAAACGAGTTCGAGGGACCGCTTGATTTGTTATTGTTTTTGATTAAGAAAAACGAGCTAAATATATATGACATTCCTATAGCTCAAATCACCGAACAATATTTAACATATTTAAGTTATGTAGAAAATTTTGATCTTGATAATCTGAGCGAATTTCACGCGTTGGCCGCCACACTCCTATATATCAAATCTCGAATGTTATTACCACTGGAGTTAATAGACAGTGAGGATGAAGAGGATCCAAGACAGGAATTAGTTGACCGGCTTATTGAGTATCAAAAATTTAAGATTTTATCCGACCAACTTGAAAACAAAGAACTGGAGTCAGAATGGGCTTTTGAGCGTAAACGAATTCAACATTCTCTTCCTTTCTCTGATGAACAGCTCTGGGAAAAAGTGGATATATGGGATTTATTACAGAGCTTTTCAGGCTTAATGTCGTCATTCAGTAATGAACGAATAATCGATTTATATGAAGAAGTATCAATTAATGAAAAAATAACTTTACTTAATGAATTACTGGAGAAACATGGGCAGTGCGCTTTTACTGATCTAATAATCAGAAGCGGACAGATTCTTGATATTGTATGCGCCTTTTTGGCTATATTAGAGGCTGTTAAATTGAGGTCTATTTCTATATATCAGAATAGAATGTTTGGTGATATCCTAATTCGGCCCTACAAAAAGGCCGAGCTTGACGGAGTCTCTCTTGGAACGTGAGACGGCGCTAATAGAAGCAATTTTGTTCCTAGAAACCGATGCTTTAGACGAGACCGCTTTATCGCGCATAGCCTCATTATCCAAAGATGTTGTTATTGAAGCTCTAAAACATCTTGCAGAACGTTACGATGGAGCGGATTCAGGTCTTATGCTTTCAAAAATTGGTGGGGGCTGGGTTCTAGGTCCAAAACGTGATTATTGGGATTTCCTAAAAGATAGATACGGAAAAAAAAACGAAAATCGCTTATCTAAAGCCGCTCTTGAAACATTGGCTATAGTGGCATATTCCCAACCTATTACTAGAGCTGAAGTTGAGGCTATAAGAGGTGTCTCGGCGGATACAATGATTCGGCTTTTATTAGATAAGGGTTTGATTAAGGAAGTTGGTAAAAAGGATGTTCCTGGAAAACCAATTCAATATGGCACAACCAAGGAATTCCTGAAATTCTTTCGCTTGGAGAGTATCGCTGATTTGCCAAAGCTAGACGACAATGACAGCGATCGTTTCGAATTAAATGGATGAACGACCTATAAGGCTTCACTTATATATAGCTCGATGTGGGGTCGCCTCAAGACGAGCGAGTGAAACTATTATCTTGGCTGGCAGGGTACGAGTTAATGGTGAAACTGTACGCTCTCTGGGAGTTAAAGTATCAGAAGCTGACAAAGTTGAACTGGATGGTCGTGTTCTTACCCCGGAAAGCCGTTATGTGTATCTAGCTGTAAATAAGCCACCTGGGTTTCTCTGTAGCGCTGTCGATCAGCGTGGTAGACCGCTTGTAAAGGAATTATTGCCTGAATCTATTACTGAGCGTGTTTTTACGATAGGTCGTTTAGATTTTCGGTCCTCAGGTTTATTGTTGCTTACAAATGACGGTTCTTTTGCCGCTAGAATATCACATCCTTCGGCGGGTATAGAAAAAGAATACCTTGTTGATTCGTCTGTTCCTATTCCTGACCTAATGATCGAAAACTTCCAAACTGGTCTGAACATTGAGGGGGAATTCTATCGTTGTCATGAGGTTGAGCGTTTAGGCAAACGCTCAGTACGAATAGTCCTTGTTGAAGGTAAAAATAAAGAAATCCGTAGGGTATTCTCGGCTTTTCATCTTCATCCGGAGAGATTAATCAGATTACGTATAGGCCCTATACTTTTAGGTTCGCTAGCTGAAGGGCGAACACGGTTTTTAAGCGCGGCTGAGGTAGAGTCCTTAGATACCGCGAGAAGGGGAGTTCATCAATGATTATCGCAATAGACGGGCCAGCTGGTTCTGGGAAAAGTACGATAGCCCGTTTAGTATCTGAAAGGCTTGGGTTTCTATACCTCAATTCAGGAAAACTCTATCGTGTTATCACTCTTCATTGTCTGCGTAATGATATAGACCCTACGGATGGTCCTAAAGCACTTGAAGCGGCTTTATCCGCTTCAATAGAATACTCTGATAATCGGGTTCTTTTACAAGGAGAACAGGTAGACAATGAACTTCATAGTGAAGCGGTTGATCGTTATGTAGCACAACTTTCAGCCTATGTTCCTATTAGACATTTTGTTAACGACCTGATCAAGCGTCTTTCAAATGGCAGGGATATCGTTGCAGAAGGAAGAGATATGACGACTGTCGTGTTTCCGGATACTCCCTATAAATTTTTCCTTGATGCTTCTGTCGCGGCAAGAGCGAATAGACGTTTTATGCAAGGTTTATCAGGACTTTCTCTTGAAGAAATAAAAGAAGGTATTGAAAAACGTGATCAAATTGACGAGAACAAAGAGGAAGGAAGTCTAAAAGTCGCTCCTGACGCATTTTATTTGGATAGCTCGGACTTGACCATCGAACAAGTTTATGACAAAGTGATTGAGAAAATTCAGACACAAGGATCAATCATGGGTCAGATGGAAGTGGAAATGGATATATCCAAAACGCAGGGGGATAATATCCAAACACAATTACAGGAAGAATATCTAAAATCTCTAGAGCAGTTGGAAGAAGGACAGCTTGTTGAAGGCGTTGTCATTCAAGTGACCGCTGATCAAGTTTTCGTTGATGTAGGGTATAAGTCCGAAGGAAAAATCCCGATTACTGAGTTCGCGGAGACGCCGAAAATTAATGATGTCGTTTCTGTTGTACTTATAGCCAAAGAAAACCGTCATGGTGAGGTAATCGTTTCAAAGCAAAAAGCTGATGTTAAGGTTTTTTGGAAAAACTTACGTCAAGCCTTTCAAGATCATACAATAATTGAAGGGACAATTGATAAAATAGTTAAAGGTGGATATGAGGTAAATTTAGGGGCGGGAGTGCGGGCTTTTCTTCCGATAAGTCAATCCGATGCCCAAAAAGTTGATAAGCCAGAAAAACTTTTAAATCTAAAAACAAATTTTTATATTGAGCGCCTCTATTCAGATGGTAAAGTAAATATTGTCGTTAATCGCAGAAAATGGCTTGAAGAAGATATCGAAAAAAGGCGTGAAGCGTTTTACGCTAATACACAGATTGGTGACGACGTTATGGGGGCTGTAAAAAGCTTTACGTCTTTTGGTGCATTTATAGATCTTGGCGGTTTTGATGGGCTTCTTCATATTAATGATATGAGTTGGGGACATGTAACAAGACCGAAAGACTTTGTGAAAAAAGGTCAGGAGATACATCTTAAAGTTATCAGAATAGATCCAGTTGAAAAACGAATAAATTTGTCATTAAAACACTTTACCGATGATCCTTGGATACATTTTGAGGATAAGTATCATGTTAATGACGTTGTTAGAGGTCATGTCACTAAACTTACTGATTTTGGCGCTTTTATTGAGCTTGAGGAAGGAATTGAGGGCTTAGCTCATATTTCGGAATTTTCATGGGTTAAGAAAATTCACAAACCTGATGAGATTTTGAAAATAGGCGATGAAGTTGAATGCATGATTCTTGGTTATGATCTTCAGGCGGGAAGGGTTTCTTTAGGACTTAAACAAGTTACGGCAAATCCTTGGACTAATATCGATGAAAAATATCCTGTTGGGACAAGATTGACCCGTAAAGTTGTAAAATTAACCAACGCTGGCGCTTTTATTGAACTAGAAGACGGTATAGATGGTTTCCTTCATGTCGATGATCTTTCTTGGACAAAGAAAATTAAACATCCTGGCAGTGAATTGCAGGCTGATCAAGAAGTAGATGTTATGGTAATCGCGTGCGAACCTGAGAGCCGCTCAATTCGTCTTGGTGTAAAACAGCTTTCTGATGATCCTTGGAATGCTTTCGCGGAAACCTATAAAGTAGGTAGCGCTGTAGAAGGGGAAATTTCCTCTATAACTGATTTTGGTCTTTTTATTCGGGTTCCTGGTGGTATTGAGGGATTAATCCATAAGAGTAATCTAGTTGAGAATCGTGATGATTCATACGATGAGGCGATGAAGAAATATCAGGTTGGCGATAAAATAAAGGCCGTGGTTATTGATATTCAGCCAGATAAGCAAAAGATCGCTTTTTCTATCCGTGATTACCATAAAAAGGTACAGAGGGAGGAGTTGTCGCGATACATGGCTGCCGAAGAAACAGATGAGTCTACCTTTACACTTGGTGACTTCATAAAATCAAAGGGCGGCTCTTTCGGCTCGTGACAAAACCAGTGATGCTTTCCACGATCGACGTTCAGAAGTTTAATACACTGATCGAGATCAATACTTTGATAAACTCGAACTATACGGATTTACGTTCTTTATTGACGCAAATTCTTGAATCAGCTACGCGTTTATCAGAAGGAGACGCCTCCAGTCTACTCTTAGTCGATTCTGTGGCTAATAAACTTTACTTTGAGATTGCTTTAGGCTCTAAGGGGTCTGATGTTAAGAAATTTTCTTTAAATATTGGAGAGGGTATTGCTGGCTGGGTCGCTCAACACAATACGTCATTAATTGTAAATGACGCTGAAAGCGATAAACGTTGGTTCGCCGATATTTCTAAACAAGTTGATTTTCCGACACGCACAATGTTGGCTGTCCCGATGAGAATCAAAGATAAATGCGTTGGCGTTATTGAGTTACTTAATAAAAAGGATGGGAAATATTTTTCCCAGGATGATTTACAGTGGCTTGAGATATTCGCCAATCAAGCGGCTTTGGCCATTCAAAACGCGCGAAATTATGAAAAAGCAAGAGAGGAAATTCACTTTTTACAGGATCAGATTCAGGTCGATAAGGGATATCATACCTTAATAGCCAAAAGCCCTATAATTCTTGAGAAGCTGGAAATTATCGATCGCGTGGCTAAAACCGATTCTTCTGTTCTTATATTGGGCGAAAGTGGTGTAGGTAAAGAATTATTCGCAGAACAAATTCATTTGCGTAGCGCAAGACGATCAGCTCCTTTTGTGAGAGTGAATTGTGCCGCTTTACCAGAAGGTTTGTTAGAAAGTGAATTGTTTGGTCATGTTAAAGGCGCATTTACCGATGCGGTTCAAAATAGACGTGGGCGTTTTGAAATAGCAGATGGCGGTACAATTTTTCTTGATGAAATTGGTGATTTACCATTAAAACTTCAAGCAAAGCTGTTACGGGTTATTCAACAAAAAACTTTTGAAAAAGTTGGATCAAGTGAATCCGTTTCTGTTAATGTACGAATTCTTGCGGCCACGAATAGAGATATTGAAAAACTTGTTGAGTATGGGGAATTCCGTAGCGATCTTTACTATCGTTTAAATGTATTACCCATATATATTCCTCCTTTAAG
Source organism: uncultured Treponema sp. (assembly GCA_964546285.1). Taxonomy (GTDB): domain Bacteria; phylum Spirochaetota; class Spirochaetia; order Treponematales; family Breznakiellaceae; genus CAZJJK01. The sequence goes on from CAZJJK010000004.1 coordinate 50,973, forward strand.
ACAAAGGCCAGAAGATATTCCGGAACTCGCAAATTTCTTTCTAAAGAAATTTAGCAGAGAAACAAAGAAATCGTTTGATGGTTTTTCTGATGAAGCTTTGGAAGCTATCCTTTCTTATTCTTGGCCAGGAAATATACGTGAGCTTGAGAATTCTATAGAAAGAGCTTGTGTTATCTCAAAGGATAAATGGATACGTGGATCTGATTTATTAATTGAATCATCGGCCGTATCTGGACAGCGTGATAGCGAGAATAGAAACTTAAAAACCGCAATTAATGTATTCAAAAAACATTATATTCAAAAAGCCCTAGAGGATAATAATTGGAATCAGACTGAGACCGCAAAGACATTAGATATTCAAAGAACATATCTTTCTCGGCTAATTAAGGAATTGGAGATTGTAATTACTAAGGAGTAAAGCATCATGCCGTCCGCCACTGAAAACACAGATAAACTCTCCATCGCAGACGTAATTATTCAGTTTATTCAGTCTCATAGGCGTTTATTGACAATATTTGGGATATCTATTGTTGCCATAATAGTAGTTATTTCAGTGTTATCTATTAGCACTGAGTACCTTAGGAATAAAGCTATAAGCATAGTTGAGGATTTTGCTTTACGAATTGAAAAAGTAAATGAATATGATGATGAGGAAAGCAAACTAGAAGCTTTAGTTACGATAACAGAAGAATTAAAAGCTTTTTCTATAAATTCTTCCGGCTTTCCAGCGGCTCGTTCCTGGTCGCTACTAGGTAATCTCTACGCTGAGCAAAAATTATGGGTAGAGGCACAAGATGCTTGGCTGAATTCCGCAAATGCCTTGCCAAAAAGTTTGATCGCGCCTTCCGTTTTGTATGATGCTGCTGTAGCAGCTGAAGAAAGCGGCGATAATGCTAAAGCGATTGAGCTATATCAACGTATAGCTAATGAATACAATGAATCATTCGTGTTATTACCCCGTGTCTATTTCGCGATTGGTCGGCTTAGTGAGAATCAAGGAGATAGCAAAGCTGCCTTAGAAGCGTATAAAAAAATGGTTGAGGAATGGCCAAGTAGCGGTTGGACAAAAATCGCTAATGGGCGTATAATTATGCTTGCGGAAACAAATTAAATTTCTTCTAGCTTGCAAAACCTGGGGGATGCCGCGAAATAATATTAGGTGAGGGGCGGTATGGCCAAGAAGCGCGCAAAAGTATTTGAGACCAAATATTTTGGTTTCGTTATCGCGGCTTTTATAGTCTTATTGATCACTATCCTTGATATAGGAACTAATATTTTTGAGCAACTCAACACTAAGACCGTAGATTTACATTTTGTGTTAAAAAACATAATAACATCCACATCAGTCCAAGAAGGGGTGACAATAACCGCTAGAAATCCGAAAATATCTGAGGATCTAATTATTATAGGTATTGACTCAAAAAGTCTCGCAAAATTTGGGAAATGGCCTTTTCCAAGATCAATACATGCAAATTTGATTGACTCTTTCTCTCGTATAAAAGATCAATCGGATCGTGAAGCTTCCTTATTTGTTGATGTTTTTATCATTGAACCTGATCCCAAAGCCTCAGATGATGCGCGTCTCGTTCGTAGTATCGATGAATCTGGTCGTGTCTATATGGAAACTGTTCTTGATACTACTATTTCAGATTATGATTCTTATGAAACTATGCTAGCTCGGCAAATGGCCCTTATAGAGTCTTCTGGTTCAATTAATAATATATCTGGTCCCTGGAGAGAGATGCGCGAATTCCTTGGTGTCCAGGCTCCTTTGATTCCCTACGGGGAAGCAATAAAAGGATATGGACACGCTAATTACACGCAAGATTTTGATGAGATATATCGGAAACAAGCACTTATTGCTAAATTCGCTATAGAAATTGAAAAAATTCCTATAGATAACCTTATTCCTGGATTTAATGTTGATGTTAGTAAATTTGAACGTTTAGCATGGATTGATTCAGAAGGTCTTATAAGAAATATATCCACTCCCATTAGCGAAGCTTCATTAGTAAAATTAAAAAAAGAGATGGAAAAAGCAGCTCCACAAGTGATAATTGATCAGGACGGTGATGGTATTCCTGAACAGAGTTATTTTATCGTTCGTAAATACAAAGACTATTTTATTCCTTCCATTACACTTACTTTGGCAATGGATTATTTTGGCGTTGATAATGATGATGTTGAGATTGTTTTAGGGAAACACATTAAACTACAAGGTATTACAAAATTTGATTCTTCTACCGGTCAAAGATTGCCATATGAAATTACTATGGAGTTTGACAAATACAACGAAGACGGAGACCTAATAAAACCTGGAAAGCATAAAATACTAAGCGATCTTATTATTCCTATAAATGAAAATGGTGAAATGCTCATAAATTATATGGGATATAGATCATCATCATCTATTGATGGTTATCAAACTTTTCCTGTTCGTTCTTATTCTAGTTACGCAAGTCAAGTTCCAGGTTTAAATCCTGATTCTTGGCCGCGGACAAAAGCTGTTGGCGGTAAAATTCTGATGGTTGGTCCTTTTGCTGATGGCATTGCGCAAGATGAAAAGCCAACTCCTTTTGGTCTTATGTTTGGAATCGAAATACATACTAATTCATTAAATACGATATTAATGAATAATTTCTTACGACCGGTTTCAATGTGGATTGATTTAGCGTTATTAGTACTTTTGGTTTTTATTGTCGCGTTATTAAGCTCGCGGTTTTCAACCTTGCTTTCTTTCTTTTCTGTTCTTTTCGGTTCTGCCATATATTTTCTTGTTGTAACTTTCATATTTGAATATTCATCACTAATAGTTGATTTTTCTAAGGTTTCTTTAGGAATGGCTTTTACTTTTATCGCTATAATATCATACAGAGCTATGACAGAAGAACGCGATAAACGTCAAATACGAGAAACTTTTGGAAAATATGTTAGTCCAAAAGTGGTTGATCAAATATTAGAACATCCACCTGAATTGGGTGGGGTAGACAAGGATCTTACTGTACTTTTTTCTGATATACGCGGTTTCACAACACTTTCAGAAAATATGACTCCACAAGAATTAGTAAATCATCTAAATGTTTATCTAACTTCTATGACGGACCTAATATTGGAATATGGTGGGACCTTGGATAAATATGTTGGTGACGAGGTAATGTGTTTCTGGGGAGCGCCATTACCTCAGGCGGATCATGCTATTTTATCCTGTAAATGCGCTCTTCGTCAGATGGAGAAATTGCACGAACTTAATATGGGCTGGCCTGAATCAAAACGTATAAATATTGGTATAGGTCTTAATTCAGGGATTATGACTGTTGGTAATATGGGCTCGCCTGGCCGTATGAATTATACGTTAATGGGTGATAATGTTAATCTTGGTGCTCGCCTTGAGGGTACTAACAAGCAATATGGCACTAATATAATTATTAGTGAATTTACATTTGGTATGGTAAAAGACCATTTTATTGTTCGTGAGCTTGATAATATTAGGGTGAAGGGTAAGAATAAGCCGGTTCTAATCTATGAACTTGTTGATTGCGTTGATTCGCTTGATCCTCCAAAACTTGAGAATAAGAAGCATAAGTAGGAATATTTTCCTACTTAAGTTTGCTTCAATTGCCACATTATTTCTATTTTCATGTGGTCTTGAGGATTATCCCTATTTATATTCTAATGCAATGATTATCACTTCAGAAGATCCTTGGAAAATTGAGTTTAAAATTCCAAAGAGCTCATCAAACCAAAATCTTGATTCTACTCACTTCAAAGGGTATAAAATATTATATCGTATATATCCAATTAAAGAAGGCTTAACAGCTCGCTCATCTGATGAGACGCTAATTAATACTATTAATAATTCAGCTCAGACAACGATAGCGGTACGTATGCTCGATAAGGCTGGATTAGCATTTGAGCCCTTGTGTATCGGAGATATTAATTCAGGTGATTATATTGGCTTGATGGATATAGAGAATATCGATTACATAAGCGCCTTAAGCGATGATATTAAAGTTACAATTGATTTTAACGGACTCGTTTCTCCTAATAACAATGGTTTTGCTACTCTTTCAATTTTGAATGGCAACGATGAAAAGAGATATAGAATATTACGCGCGTATAGTAATTATACAGATTTGGCACCAGTAGACATATCGACAACTGATGGTGATTTTGATTGGGATAATACGATAGGTGAGTATAACGGAATGGAAATGCTAATTTATGTTGTTTCTTATGGTATAAATCTTAATGATGGAGCTTCTACTATTTACAGTACCGCACAAAAAGTGGGACTACTAAATCTTCAATTATAGTTGCCTTATTACTATTTGGAGGAGACATAATAAAGTAGGGACTAAAAAAATATTGTATATACTGCCTATAATGTATATTCTGTCTACTTATAAGTTATGTATGTATTATTTGTTACATAATATAGATTAATGATCAAATCGTCTAATGTAAATAGATAATGAAATACCAATTCCTATCATGGCTGTTAATAATGATGATCCACCATAAGAAAGAAATATCAATGGAATTCCAGTGATTGGCATAACTCCCATTGTCATACCAACATTAATAAAAAAATGAAACCAATATATTGCTGATAATCCACATACAATATAGGAACCAAATCTATCAGTTGTCTGTTTAATTATTAAGCAAAGTCTTACTAAGATAATAAAATATAAGGAGAAAACTACTAATCCCCCAAAGAAGCCCCATTCCTCTGAAAAAATAGAAAATATAAAATCTGTACTCTGTTGTGGAAGATAACGATAATGACTTTGAGTCCCAAGAAGATAACCTTTACCGAATAAGCCACCTGAACCTATAGCTGTTATTGATTGAATAATATTCCAACCAGCGCCTAATGGATCAATCTCTGGATTTAAAAATACTATCAAACGCATAATTTGATATTCTTTTAAAACTTGTCGAGCGATATAGGATAAAATAAAGGAAATTGATAAAGATGAAACAATATAAGAGATCCAAAAGAAGTATCTCTTATTAAATTTTTTGTTCCCATAAATCGATATAATCGATATTAGAAATAAGATTGAAGTAAAAATAATTACAGCACGATCATCACTAATAACCTGTAATAAGCTATAACGGTTATTTAAGAAATATTGATGCCATAAAGGTAATACTGTGAGGATAGCTGTGAATAAAAATATCAATAATAGATATGATAAATATCTAATAGGTAATCCCGCGATGAAAATCATAAAAAATAAAATGGGAAAAAATACAAGAGCTGTTCCTAAGTCAGGTTGAGATAGTATTAGTGCAACTGGAATAAGTACAATAATCCCTGATATAAGAATACGTCTTATATTTGAATGATCACGTTTTGATTGTTCTAAATATCTAGCAAGATAAATAATTGTGATTATTTTCGCTAATTCTGAAGGCTGTATACCCATTGAACCTATACCAATCCAAGATCTTGAGCCATTAACTACTCTTCCAAAAAAACGTGTATACAGGAGAAGTAAAACCATGACAATATATATATAATGAGCGGAATTGAATATTTTTCTATAGTCAAATATTGCGATGGTAAACATAACAAAAACGCTAAGTATAAGCCAGATAGATTGCTTAATATGTTCATTTGAAACCAACGTACCAGTAGATGTTATATTTGATGAATATATAAATAATATTCCAACGATTGATAATAATATAGTTGAAAGAAATAAAATGAAATCAATATCGCGTAAGCGGCTTAATTTCATTCTCGTCTCTCCCTTTCTGGCACTAAATAATTGAATCCTAAAGCATCAATAGCTTGATTATAATCTTGATTTGAGAAAATACCTTGAAATATGATTGTAGCAGCATATGGAGCCCACCATTCCCAAGGATTAGAAGCCTCAACAATAATAGAAACAATAATTTGTTCTTGAATATTTTCAGGATTAGGCTCAAATGGAGCAAAAGCAACAAACCATGAATGCCAACGATCAGTTAATCCAACTTCGCCAGTACCAGTTTTCCCGGCAATTTGAACAGCATTTATATCAAGGGGAAATTTTGCTGTTCCCTCAGTAATAACCGCACGCATGTTTTCTTTAACAACTTCAAATACTTCCAAATCTATAGTTGAACGCTGATAAACACTTGGCTTAACTGATTTAGTAATAGAACCAGATATAGGATCCCTAACTTCTTTTAAGACATGTGGAGTGTAGATAACACCTTCATTTACTATCATTGAAGCAATATTAGCCATTTGGAGCGGAGTTGCAAGTAAATAACCCTGACCAATTGAAAGGTTCATTGTATCGCCATCTAGCCATTTTTCATGAAACCGTCTTTCCTTCCATTGTGGCGTTGGAATGAAACCAGATATTTCTCCAGGTAAATCAATGCCAGACGAAGATCCTAAACCGAATTCACGAGAATATAGAACAATGTTTTCAATTCCAAGGAAATCTCTTCCAACAGTCCAAAAATAAATATCACAAGACTGAGCAAGAGCTCCTTTTAAATTCAAAAAGCCATGTCCTGGCTTCTTTATATGGCAACGAAATAATCGGTCTCCATAAAATACCTCACCTTCACATTCTATATTCGCCTCAGGAGGAAACGCGTTTTCTTGAAGTATAGCGGATGACATAATAATCTTGAAAGTTGATGCGGGCGGATAATTTGATTGAATAGAACGATTTAATAGCGGCTTTCTTGTATCGTCAAGAAGGCTTTGATATGCGGATCCACCAATTGATTGGTTAAAAACATTAGGGTCGTACCAAGGATAAGAAACCATAGCTAAGATTTCGCCGGTGGAAGGACGAAGAATAACAATTGATCCCATCCGTTCACCAAGAGCTTTTTCCGCTAAATTTTGAATAGAGCTGTCAATTGTTAATACTAAGTTTTCTCCAGGAATGGGCGGTACAATATAATTATCTTTACTATCCGCAATTGGTCTTCCTCTGGCGTCAACTGTTCTTATTTCACGCCCATCTTTACCTCGTAAAATTTCATCGTATTGTTTTTCAATTCCACTCTTTCCAATAACGTCACCAGCCTGGTAGCCTTTATTATATAGCACTTTCAACTCTTCTTTTGTTATATCACCTACATAGCCAACTATATGAGATAGACTGCCTGAATCAACAAAATTTCTAATTGGCTTAGATTGCCAAGAGACACCTGGTAACTCATCTATCCTTTCACCAATACAGCTAATTTTCTCAAAGCTAACATTTGACATTACTTCAATAGATTGATACATCCTATAAGTTGATGGAGGAATTTTTATGTTTATTTGATCAATTGATATACCGAGTAATTCAGCAAGCAAAGAAAAAGTAGTTTCAATCCGATCCGATGGAATCTCAGCTGGAATAATTCTTACAGCGAATGAATCAATATTTAGTACTAACGGAAGATTATAATTACTGTCAAATATTTCTCCCCTTTGCGCGGGAATAGTATATGTTCTACGTGAGATTGTTTGGGCTTTAGATTTATATAATTCTCCGCTTAGAATTTGCATTGAAAACAATTTATAAATATACAATGAAAAAGAAACAACGAATAAAAAAAATAAGAATAAAATGCGTTTATTTGATCGCGCAACATTATCAGAATTATCAACGCGATTCATCAATTATCCTTTTTTAAGTTGAGTACAGAGGAGAATAATTTAAGAAAGGCGAATACAGCTGGAGCAATAAGTCCATTATATAATAATTCAAACCAAAAAACTGACGCTGATAGACCATATCCCGAAGAAACAAGCGGAAACAGAACCCCGATAAACCATGCGATTATCACTTTTAGAAATGTAGCTAAAATGCATAAGACTATTGGTAAAACAGCAATATCTAAAAAGAAACTCCCCTTAAGAAAACCCATCAATGCGCCAATACATGTTCTTAACAACGCGTTAAATCCTAATGGGGCTATAGAAATAAAGTCAATTAATAAGCCTGATGTAAAACCAGTGACCTGCCCTACCATGCTACCATTAATATATGCGCTATAAACAATGATGCAAAGCGCGATATCAGGGATAGCCTTAAACGCTTCAATACGTGACAATATAGCGGATTGTATTAAAGCAGCGAATAAAGATAGTATCGTTGGCCAGATTATTACCTTAACCATCTATATTCTCCATCTCAGCGTCAATTACAAATACATATTCAATTCTAGAAAATTCTAAAGGGCTTTCAATTTCCAACTCTAGAGATGAATCATTTTCTTTACTAAGTACTCCTATTACTCTTCCGATATGTATTTCACTTGGAAATACACGACCAAGGCCGGAAGTAACCACAACATCACCATACTTTATATCGTCTTTTGCTCTATTTTTAATATATCTTACTACTAAAGGGGTATCCACGCCGCCTTGACCAAAGAGTATTCCTTCATAACGTGAATTTACTAAACGAACTGATATATTTGAAGACACATCATACAATGGCATTACTAGACTTTCAGTTCGACTAACTTGTACTACTTTTCCTAATAAGCCCTGTAAACCATCCTGGTATGCTATTACAGGCATATTGCGTCGAATGCCATGCTTAGAGCCTTTATCTATTGAATACGCTGAGAAAATATTGTCTGGTTCCTTGCCAATAATCCGTGCGGCAATATGACGGTATTTAATTTCAGTTGAATAACCAAGCTGCTCTTTAAGCCGTGCGTTTTCAGAACGTACTTCAGCAACATCCCTCTCTAACATTTCATAACGGCTAAATCGTTCGGATAAATCCAAATATTCAGCACGCAGTGTGGTTAATTCTTTTATAGACCCAATAGTTTTCGCAATTGTTGAAGCCGCTGTCGATATACCAATACGTAATCCCGAGAATACTGTTCTACCATACTCTTGGATATCAATTACAAAACTTCTAGTAGAGAGCACTAGTAAAGCAAACGATATTATTGTGAGTAAGAGAAATACATATACAGTAATGCCACGTCGTTTAGTAGGCGGACTTGTAACATTCAAACGCATTATTATTAGCCATTTATGCTATCATAAATACTACGTGTGTTATCATAACCTTTCGCGTGTTCAAAATACATACTAGCCCCAAGGGCGACGCAATCCATAGGGCGTTCAGCAAGAATAACAGGTACACCGGTTTCTTTCGCGATCAATTTAGGTAAGCCCTTTAATAAAGACCCTCCGCCAGTCATAACGATGCCACGTTCAACTATATCGGCTGCCAATTCAGGTGGAGTTTGCCCTAAAGTTCTTTTAATCTCATCTATTATCTGAGTTATGGGATCCTTCAACGCTTCCCTAATTTCAGCGGAATCTATTTCCAAACGACGCGGTAAACCAGTAATAGCATCAGTACCTTTAATCTCTAATTTTTCAATAACTTTATCAGGAGATGCATTACCGATCTCAATTTTCAATCTTTCAGCGGTCTGTTCCCCTATAATTAAATTGTGAATGCTTCGAACATGCTTAATAATCGCTTCATCAAATTCATCGCCTCCTAAGCGAATAGCATTGGTCACTACCATTCCACCTAGTGAAATAACAGAAATTTCGGTTGTACCACCGCCTATATCACAAATCATATGCCCCGCGGGTTCAAAAATTGGAATATCAGCACCAATAGCGGCGGCAAGGCTTTCTTCAATGACTCTAACATCACGAGCTCCGGCCTTAAAAGCGCTTTCTTCAACAGCTCTACGTTCAACTTCAGTTATGCATGATGGTATTCCTATTACCATTTTTGGTTTAATAAACCAGTGTCTTGGTAAGACTTTAGAAATAAAATAACGAATCATTTTTTCTGTTGTCTCAAGATCAGCTATAACACCGTCCCGTAAAGGACGAATAGCTATAATATAGCCTGGAGTTTTCCACAGCATTCGTTTAGCCTCTGCTCCTACAGCGACCACTTTTTTTGTCCCACGTTCTACAGCTACTACTGATGGTTCATTAATAACAATTCCCTTATTTCGAACATAGATGAGTGTATTGCAAGTTCCTAGATCAATCCCAATATCCGACGAAAAAGAATCTAAAAATTTTCCACGCGCCATGCTATTCGCCTCCAAGTTCTATATATTTAAACGCGCACGAGCCGAATGGTGCGTCGGATCTATTTTAAGGGCTTTCCGCCATTCAGCACGGGCTTTAACGATATCACCAGTTTCTGAGTATAATTCACCCAATTCAAAATGAGCTGTGGCATTATTTTCATCCAAAGCTAAGATAGAAATGTATTGCTCTTTAGAGGCATTAGTGTCTCCAGTCATCTTCAACATTTCAGCCGCCAATAAACGAGCTTGAATTACAAGAGTTACATCTTTTGAATTATTAATACAACGATAAAGATAAGGTTTTGCTGAATTTGGTTCATTTAGCTTAAGATATGAACGCGAAATAGCAAGAAGCAATAAATCAGAAGGATTTTTGCCTAAGCCAGAAGTAAATGCTATTACGCTATTTCGATAATCTCCAATTGAAGCATAAGCTAAACCTAGATATTCATGGATATCAACAGGATTATAGTTTAATTCTTTGGCTTTATTAAGAAAAAAAACAGAAAGGTCACCATAGTAAGAACCTTTTGTATAATATGCTTTTCCTAAAGCATAATAGATTCTTTCTACCATATCATCAGGCTTGAAAAGTAAAGATCGACGAAGCTTAAATATGGCCTGATCGTTGTAAAAATTTATATCCTTTGATATTATTTGCGCTTCACCAAGATAATATGCTGAAAACCCATTCATTATAGACCAAAACGCGTTAGTCCCGGAGGCTTGATCAATGGTCATGTCATATACATTCCGATAATCACCAGAATTCCAAGCATCCAGTACCAATTTTTGACTGGTATCAGAAATAGGAAAAGGAATTTTAGAAATTAAAAAATATGCGCCTATACCTATCGCACAGAGCATCAGAAAAAAACTTATCGCGCCTAATATTTTCCTTTTGCGGAATCTTGTACCGTAATCGGCGCTAATTCTTATACTCATTGCAGGCCCTGCTGATTAAAACCTTTTACCAGTAAAAAGTCAATGTCAGATAAAACAGGACAGCGATTTATTTAACACAGGTATATCGAAATAAAAAGGCGATGGATCCCTAAGCCGGGTTCTGTTCCGGCTCTCTGTTTATGGAGAACCGGTGGCCGTCATCTATCTAGGGGCAACCTTGACTTTGCCCTCAAGCGACCTACCCGCGAGTTAACAGGACGAGCTATCCATCCTCGCTGTTTGGCCTTGCTCCAGATGAGGCTTGCCTTGCCACGAACCGTTACCGGTCGTGCGGTGGGCTCTTACCCCACCCTTTCACCCTTACCTACCGACCAATTAGATCGAAGGCGGTTTTCTTTCTGTTGCGCCGCTGTCAGCCATTCGGCTTATGCCGCTCGACCTCCCGGGTGTTACCCGGCATCTTGCTCTTTGGAGCCCGGACTTTCCTCACATATCAAACAGACACGTACGACGACCGGATCCATCGCCTAAGCTAAACACCTTTACTCTTCAAAATTAATATCATTTTTTTCATCAGAATCCGATCCTTCATCCTCATATTCTTCTTCATCATCGGAATCTAAATCATCTAGATCGGATAGGCTGCCAGTATCATCATCGTCAAAGAAGTCTTGTTCCTCTTGTTCGGAATCCTCAAAAAACAAAATACGTGAACAATAGGGACAAAATACTATATTTTCACCGAATCTAACGGTATTCGCGAATTGAGCAGGAAGAATCATATGGCAACCGGTACAAACACCGCCCTTAATAGCCACAATACCAACACCAAGCTTACTACGAATAATACGCTCAAATTTAAATAAGATATCTGGATCTAAACCAGGCGTGATTTCCTTTTCACGTTTTAATAGAGCTTTTCGCTCGTGATCTTTATCAGCCAATTCGGCCTCAACGCCTGCTTTTTTATTTTCAAGCTCAGCTTCCTGTTGATCAATTAACGCGGCATCACGGCGTTGCTGTTCGTCAAGTTCAGCGAATATTTTTTCTTCTTTTTGCAAATCTTTGCGATAAGTCTGTTCCTTTTCCGACGATTCACGGATTTCTTTATCCAAAGCTTCATATTCTCTTTGTGTGCTTATAGAATCCATATTTCGTTCGGCTTTTTCTCGATTTATTTCCGCTTCCGCTAATAAACCGCTTAACTCACTTACCCGGTCACGTACAGCTTCATACTCAAGATTCTTCTCAATAAACGATTTTTTCAGACGAGATAGAAGTTCTTCTTGGGTGATGAGCTGTTTTGGTATATCAGTAATTTGTGCTTCCAAGTCAATCTTTTGGGCAAGGATTTCCTGTAAAGAGCGTAACTTATCTAAAACCTCTTCCATCACCATACGATGTTCCCCTTAATGATCAAGATAATCCTTTAGTTTGCGGCTTCGTTTTGGATGACGCAAACGGCGTAATGCCTTCGCTTCTATCTGTCTTATTCTCTCGCGCGTAACGTTAAAATATAAACCAACTTCTTCTAAGGTCAAAGAATATCCATCATCTAAACCAAAACGCATTTTAAGAACTTCCTGCTCACGTGGCGGTAATGTGGATAAAACGCCCCTCAGTTGTTCTTGAAGAAGCTTAAATGCGGTTTGATTAGCTGGATTTTCAACATCCTTATCCTCTATAAAATCACCTAATAGAGAATCTTCTTCTTCTCCTATCGGCGTTTCCAATGAAATAGGTTCTCGCGCGACATTCTTAACTGATTTTACTCTCTGTGTAGTCCAGCCTAAACGTTCCGCAACCTCGTCGTCAGTCGGTTCACGTCCAAGAACTTGCATTAACTGACGAGATTCACGTACAACTTTGTTTATTTGCTCAATCATATGTACAGGAACACGAATAGTTCGTGCCTGATCTGAGATAGAACGAGTTATTGCTTGTCGTATCCACCATGTCGCGTAAGTTGAAAATTTATAACCCTTTCGATATTCAAATTTTTCAACAGCTTTAATTAGTCCGATATTACCTTCCTGAACAAGATCAAAAAAATGAAGGCCACGATTTGTGTATTTTTTAGCGATAGAAACGACAAGACGAAGATTGGCTTTAATCAATCTGTCTTTCGCGTTCTTCATCATTATGCGTCCACGATTAATTTCCTTCGCCATTTTAATGACGTTATCAATTGTCTCTTCAAATTCACATTCCATCTGACGCAGTTTCTTTTCTGTTACCTGGATATGCCGAATCTTTTCCTTTATTTCATCTGAGGGAAGACCCAACGTATCCTCTATTTTTTCTCTTTGTTCACGTATGGTCAAACCACGCCCTAATACACGCAACTCTTTTACGGAACTTACTTGAAGACGTTTTTCAATTTTATCCTGTTCTTTACGGTATTTTTTTATTCTTTTTGAAGCCTGAACAAATTTTTCAGAAAAGGTATTTATTTCATCAGAATGAATCTCAATTAAGCGAAGTTGTGGAATTATTTTTTCTCTTATAGATTTAAGATCATCCGAATCAAATATATCACCGCCTCTCTGGATAATTTTCCTTTTGCAATCCATATAAGATTTTAGTTCACTACCTACATCCCTAAGAGCTTCTTTATAAAATTGGTTTAAACGCCTACGTTCAGCCAAATATTCTGTTATTTCTTTTTTTGATAAATTCAATTCCCTGGGATCTTTTTTTGAAAAAGCTCTTTGAGCGATAGAGAAAAATTCTGGAATAATCATCCCAGATTTTTTAACAACTCTTTTTATTATATTCTCGCCTTCTTCCATCTGTTTGGAAAGCTCCACCTCTTGTTCGGCGGTAAGAAGGTTTTCTTTCCCAATTTCACGCAAATAAAGACGGATGGGATCATCAACCGATGATTCCTTGTCATTATAAACTAAACGTTTTTTTTCAGGCTGTTCGTTTTTAGCCCGATCGGCTTCAGATTCATCCTCACCAGAACCATCTTCTTCAGTTAATTGAATATTGTTAGCTTCCAATAACGCAAGAACTGTATCAATTTTATCGCTGTTAACGATATGTTCTGGTAAGAAATCGTTTAACTCATCATAAGATAGAATTTTCTTTTCTTTCGCGTATTCAACCAGCTTTACGACCGCGGGATCAAGCTGAATATCCGTCATTAACGCATCCTTACAACCCGGCAATTTCGGCGTCTATATACTGAATTTCTCCGAGAAGATCATCTAAAATCCTCCCGTCTTCTTTCTTATCGGCATTACGCATCTTGATAAGGATATCCGATCGGCGTTTTTCCAGATTACGCCTTTTCAATCGCGCTATACCATCATCCAGGAGCTTCTCCGCGTTCGCGGAAAACATATCAGTAGCTCCACGTTCAAGAATATACGTCCTTAAGGCACTATTATCGATTTTTTCTATCAATCCATCAATTGAATCGATATCGGCTCTAAAACATTCCTCAAGAGCGACATATAGCTCCTTTGCGTTCTGATTGTCCAAATCGTCAATCGATATGGACGAACGAAGTTTACGGAATAAATCACGATTAAACGCTACAGCTGTCATAAGAAACAACTCATCATTTAATGTAATTTTTTCAGCCGCGACTGTCCTATTCTGGTATTTGATAGGCCCATTGTCAAGAAACCGCATATAATCACGGTTAATCGATGCGCGATCAACACCAAAAGTATCGGCTATTTTACCAATGCGAGCTTCCCTCTCAATATCGGAGTCCAAAGTCTTAAGGTAAGGGAATAAAAAGGCTATGGCTTGAGCTAATCCCTCCGTTTCATTCTTGTCAAAACGAACTCCCGCCAAGTCCGTTAAAAAATCGAAGTCATTTATAAAGCATTCCGCGGTCTTATGCAACGCCTCAACGCCATAATGAAGCAAAATATCCGCTGGATCCTTTACTTCTCCCTTTACCGACATCACAGAACAAGATAGACCCATCTGCCTACAATTAAGTATAGCCTTTATTGTGGCATTGATACCAGCACTATCGGAATCAAAAGCTAAAATAACTTTATCTGCCCATCTCCTTAAGAGCCGCGCTTGATCATCAGTGAAAGCTGTCCCTAAAGGCGCTACTGTGGAAATAAGGCCAGCTTGGTGCATCGCTATAACATCCATATAGCCTTCACATAAATATACGGTCTTAGTACGTCGTATTTCTGGTAGGGCTAAATCCAAAGCGAATAGGTTGTCGCTCTTTCGATATAAGAATGATTCCGCTGAATTTATGTATTTAGGCCCTTCCCCCTGAAGAATACGTCCACCAAAGGCAATAGTACGTTGGTTTTTGTCTCGAATTGGAAACATTAATCGGTTTGTAAAAAAAGAGCTCTTTGGATATTTTCTTGAAAATAAGCCGCTTTCAGCTAAAATTGCCGCCGAATAACCTTTTTTTGATAAAAATGTATGCAACCAGCTACGGTCAGCTGGCGCGTATCCTAGCGTGAAATTCATAATAACAGTATCGTTAATGCCTCGTTTCTTAAGGTACTCCCGTGCGTATTCCCCATGAGTATTTTTCATTAAAATATGATTGAAGCTGCCGGCTACCCGCTTGTATATTTCAGCGATAGCATCACTTTTGTCTCTTTTTTCACTTTCTTTCTTATTCTCGTTTGTACCGCCTTCTATTTGTATCGGGATGCCAAAGCGGTCAGCTAGTTTCCGCACGGCTTCGGGGAAATTTATTTTTTCTATTTCCATAAGAAAATTAATAATTCCCCCACCCTTGCCGCACCCAAAGCAATAATAATAACGTTTTTCAGGATCAACAGTAAACGATGCTGTTTTTTCGGAATGAAAAGGACACAAGCCCCAATATCTGTTCCCCCGCCTTTCAAGACGGACATAATCGCTAACAATCGCTAAAGCATCAACGTGCTCGTTAACGGCCCTAATCGTTGTTTCGCTAATAACACTCATAGCTATGTTTCAGTTTGAGCTGTACAGGTTTTTGATATACAGCTCTCCAGCGTCTATATGCTGATCCAATGTTTTGGAAAAAATATGCTTTCCTTCTTCGTTTAATATCCTAAAATAAAGATAATCCGTCTTTTCAGGTCTAAAAGACGCTTCTAAGGCGATAATTCCCGGTGAGCAGATCGGACCAGGTGGAAGACCTCCATACAAATATGTATTGTAGGGATGGTCTATACGAGTATCAGCAGTTGAAATACGTTCTGGGTGTGGATAATTTAACACATCTGTAAGCACATAGACTACGGTCGCGCAAGACTGGAGTCTCATACCAAGATGTAGCCGATTATAAAAAACTCCCGCCATAAGAGCCGCTTCTTGGGCTATGCGATATTCTCTTTCCACTATAGAGGCTAATATGACTTTATCTCTGAGTTCAATTCCGCTTAATGTTTTATAGTCTATGTTGGCTTCATCAAGGCGCTTGAAAAACGTTTCAATCATCTTGGAAACGACTTTTTCGGCGGGATACGCGCGTTGAAAATAATAGGTATCGGGATATAAAAACCCTTCGGCTGAGATAGCGGTGAAGCCGGCTTTAGCGAGAGCGAGCGGCGAAGCCACCGCGTCTAAAAAGTCTTTAGCGCCACAAATTCTATTTTTCTCCAGCTCACCAGCAATTCGTATTACTGAGTAGCCTTCCGGTATTGTAATCTTATACAGTTGTTGTTTGCCTGAAACGAAAAGCTCACGCAACTCGGTCATTCGAACTGGCGGTGAAATTGTATAATACCCAGCTTTTATTGGTTCTTTATCAAATTTGCCCAACAAATTCCACCAAAATGAGGATCTAATAATACCGCTCGTTTCTAATTTATCTCCTACCCAAGACGCTGTCGCTCCTGATGGTATATCGAAATGTATTTGGCTACTATCCTTATTTTCTTTAAGCTTTGGAGGGCTATCCATATATCCAAACATTCCAAATAGTATAATTGTAGCCGCCATAACAATAAATATGAGATAGCTTATAAAGGTCAGAAACTTTTTCATAATTTCGCCCATCATTGCCTCAGTAAAATAAATTCAACGCGGCGGTTTTTCCATCGAGTATCAGTATCATAATGTGGAACAATCGGTTCGCGACCGCCTCTTCCCCAAGCCTCTAAGCGAGCCTGATCAATTCCTCTTTCCACTAGAGCTTGTAAGACTGATTCAGCTCTCGAAAGAGATAGAGGTTCTAATTCAGCGCGCTCTTCTTGCTCAGTGTTGCTTAGATTAACGGCATGTCCTTCTATTCGGACTCGATATTGAGGGAATTTCCCTAAAGTTTCCGCGACACGATCTAATATACTCGCGTTCTTTTTATCAGTCGTAGTATCACCCGTAAAAAGGTCCGCTTTATTAGGAGCGAAATGTATGGATGATATGCGTATTTTTAGTTTCCCATCTTCATTAATCACAAAGACATCAACAGGTATAACCCCGTATTGGCTGGTCGTATTACCTAGAGCATCGCGTACCTTTAGTGAAAATGAATAATCTTGCGCGGCTTCGACAAGGTTCCCTTCAATATCACGTCCATCCCAGTAAAAAGCCTTTTCAGGAGGCGAGTCTGAAGAAAAAGCGGCGAAAGGCTGGCCTTCAGGATCATTAATAACTAAACTCCACGCGGGTACAGAATACTCTTCCTCGATTTTTAAAACAAAACACAATTCATCATTATATCCATCGCCATCTGGAGAAAATGGCAAGGGACTTATAGTAAAGTCTACGTTCGGCGCTGTTGTATCAAGTATAAAATCCGCGCTTAGAGCGCTAACATGGTCACCCTTTTCATATTCTACTGATGCCTGTATACGATAGCGGCCATCAGGAACTCGCTTTTGGCTATCGCTAAGGCCATCCCAATATATGATTTCGTCAATCGATGTAATGATAAAGTTTTTAACCTTATCCCCATCTTGGCTTATCACTTTGGCGCTGATTGAACGTATTCCGTCTGTAAATCCAAGATGGATTCGTGAACCTATCGTATCCACAAAATTATCACCATTAGGGGAAAAAGCTATTTTATCCATATCTACTTGGATTGAGGCGACACGAGCGTCAAGTTTAAACTCAGCGCTTTCTACTTGACTGAAATTTCCGGCTTTATCTTCGGAAAAAACCCTATAGCGATAGCCCCCGTTTTCTACGGCATTACCTTTATCATCTCTTCCATCCCATACGACACTATTTGGAGCTGATCCAAACCAAGTCATTTTCTTTATTACTCGGTCAACCGCGTTAATGATAACACCGTTCCAAATGAGGCCTGGTTCCAAGGTCTGTTCAATCGCGATAGTGTCTAAAACCCCATCATCATTTGGAGAAAACAATAACTTGCTTAAGGATACGTCTGCTTTAGGCTTTGTTGAATCCAAGATAAAGCGGAAGGCTGTACTTTTTAGGTATTCTCCATTATCAAAATTTACATGTATTGTGGCTAAATATTCGCCATCATTGGCGGGGAAACCTTGGTCGTTTATCCCTTCCCAGGGAACAATCGCTGGCAAGGGCGCTATGCCGGATATTGTACGGATTATATTACCGGATTGCTCGTATCTAAGCTCAAGCCGCCAATTTAAAGGCCTGACCCCGCCTTCTAGCGATGGACGGAAAACTATTCGACCATCTCCAACCTTTATGGAAAAAGCGTTTTTTTCAGCGCTTAATAGAATAGCGTCTCCAGTTTGCGTTAGCTCTATTTTTACAGAGTCGGTTTCACCGTACTGGCCGCCACGGCCTGTCCCAACCGCTTTATAATGATAAATACCAGCGGGGACCATTCCGCCATTTGAATCTATACCACTCCAAACAGTTATAGCTTCTGAGCCTTGATCAAGTTCATTTTTATAAACCACTTTCCCCTCATCATCCATAACCAATCCATTCCAAGTGGCGTTTGGTGATAAATCATGATAGAAAACGATATTCTCATTACTTCCGATGGCAATGCTCATATGATCGGCGCGCACACGTCCACTTGGCCGTTTGGAATCTATTTGGAAGAAAGAACTAAAAGCTTTGGTACGATTTCCGTTAAGATATAAGAAATCAGCGGCGAAACGATAGGATCCATCTGGCACAGTGTCGCCTTCTTTTGTACGGCCATCAAAAATAATCGTATCAGGAACGAGGTCCAGATTATCACTGCTACCTAACCATTCGCGCTGAACCAATCCTGATTCGGACTCTAACATGATACGCCAGTTTGAAATATCTTCTTTCGGCATTATCGCTATCGTGGCGATAAGATCCGCGCTATTAGGCACGGCCGCGTAATAATCAGATGATAGATTTACGCTCAATGATGGCGATACTGTATCAACAATGATTTCTTCAAGCCGCGCTTGTACAAAATTTTCCGCGCTATCGGTAGAATGCAATACGTAACGGTACTTACCATCAGGTACGGTATTTCCATCATTGTTCCGTCCATCCCATGTAAAATCGATTGGTGCGCTATCCGTCCATCTCAGAACCTTGATATTTTCGCCTGCCGCGTTTTGGATTGATCCAATCCACAATTCCTCGGAGCTTCCACTCTGTTTAACGGTCAGCAAATCATTAATTCCATCTCGATTTGGAGTAAAGATATGATCTGAGCTGATATTGGCGGAGGGAGCCTTACTGTCAATATGAAAAATTATATCCTCTGAACGTATAACAAAGTCGTTTCTATCCTTTATCCAGGCACGAACCGTATAGCTACCATCTGTTCTAAATGTGGCTATTGGTATCTCAACACGTTCTGGCGGTAAATTGGTATCATACTTTGTGCTTGTTGAGTCCGTTGAAGGTAGAGAGAAAACAAGCTCATGGTCAGGACTCAGAACCGCTAATCCCCATTCTTTAATAAGCGATAAGGCGCTTGTCGTTAACCCAATTGGAATTAACTTATAAAACCGTGGTGAGTAATAGTCAGTACCTAAATTATGGACTGTTATTGTCGCTTTTCTCGGCTCGCTTTTAGGTGAAGATAATGTTAATTCGCTAGTAATAAACGGCATGCTTGATAGAGTTGAATGTAAAGCCAAAGAGACTCGCTCTATACCAAGTTTCGCAGTTTTATTTGGATTGAATGACACACGAATCATCGGTAATGCGAAAGGTGCAACGCTATTTGAAGAGAAACGGGACTCAATATCCCTTACGCTGAAAGCCCAGTCTATTCCGATTGTCCATATATCGTTAAACGCCGCTGAAACAGCAATGTTTGAACGAATATCCATAAAACCAGGAGCGGTCACTATAATCCCTGTAGAGAGTTGTGGACCAGACATAAGGTTGAATCGTGTATCAAGCGAAAAAGTTGGAGTGAATGTGAGTGTCGGGGTTTTTCCAGCGTCTGATTTTATAGTCGCGCCAATTCCAAGTAGTGAAGTTCCTAGCTTGATCTGAGACGAGGGAGAAGGAAAGGCAGTCCATTCGGCTCCAAGAGAGGCTTGTACCCCGCCCCTAGCCGATTCATTTAAGGCCGCACTTAATCCAGCGCCTAGAACTAAGGAAGAGCTAAAATGACGTTTATACGTAGCTAGAGCGGAAGTTATCCAGCCAAATTCTCTTGTCAGCACATCCATTGATAGGGTTATAACGCCACCGTCTATGGGTAAACCAAAGCCTGTAGCCGCCGTGAAAGACGAAACTCCATTTAAACTGGGCAAGCCACCAAAACCTATAATAGTATCTATTCGATATAAATCCGTTTGTTCATTAGCCGAAGGATTGAAACCCCCAAGCGCTGGATTCCAAGCGGCTGCAAAAGGCGAAAAGCGCCTTGAAGCGTCTAAGCCCGATTCTAATCCGCTAGCGATACCGCCAGCGCTTGAGGGAGACCCCTCTTCGGCGCTTGACCAGAATACGCAAAAGAACATGAAAAGCATTAACGCCGTGACATGTCCACGATGTATCACTTTTTCTCCTCGCCCTTTATAACTAAAACTTCAAGCTCGTGTATAGACATTCGACTATATAAATACTTTTCTAGTCTGCTTATCATCGCGCTAAGACATTGGCAAAGATTCTCTTCTATTGGTTTGAGTTGTTTATATAGAGCTTCCGTTTCTTCATCATCCAGTAAGAAACCCAGCTGTTTATTTCCCATCATACGCTTAGCTCCATCCCCTCCAACGCGAGAAATAATTCAGTTTCCTTATAGCCCATCCTATCCATATACTTTTTAGCGGCATCAAGGTTACCGTAAAGTTTTCTATCATCATAAGTCGGGTCATGGTGAAATAAGATTAATTTCTTAATATGCCAAGCATTCGCGAACTCTGTAACAACACTGAAAGCGTTATGGCCCCAATTTGGCTTTTTAATCGCTTCCTCCAAAGTATATTGAGAATCCATTATCAATACGTCCGCCTTATTAAAAAAAGCGGAATTCGCTTCGGTTATAAGGAAATCTTCTCTATTAAGCTCTATATCCGTAGCATAAATAATACGTTTGCCCTTTTCGGAAATAGCGAATGCGTAACAGCCTCCAGGATGATTAACCGCTCTAGTTCTAATCTCGACATCTTCTATGTTAAGTTTATCTCTGATATGGATATATTTCTTTGTCGCGGCCATATCGTTCATTGTCACAGGAAAATAAGGCAATTCCATTTGCTCATCCAAGTAATTCTTCACAGCGTCTTGACAAGCGTAGAAATCTATAGCCACGGAAGGGTCAAAAGCTGGCGCGAAAAATGGTAAGCCTTGTATATGGTCCCAGTGAAAATGGGTAAAAAATATTCGGTAATGGAGTTTTTTAGGCTTATTCTTAATATAATTTAAACCTAATTCCCGTATCCCTGTGCCAGCGTCAAAAATTAACGAGCCAGCGCTATCCGTATTAATCTCCACACAAGGAGTATTGCCACCTATCGTGCCAAATAATGACGGCGGTAACCGCGCTAAAAAACGTTCACGGCTTGAGGCGTTTCTAATGTCTTCCAGTTTAATGAGTTCTAATATGGCTGAAATTTTACTTTGTATATTTTTTGACTGCAAAGGTGACGGAATGGAACCCCGTACACCCCAAAAACGAATGATCACGAATGCTCCTTAATCATGATCTGGTGCCTTGGTTCCTTAACATCAATTTTTATATTTCGATGAAACCCGCGATATCGGTGGATTTTTTTCAGAAGCCTTAAGAGCCGCGAGAATGCTCCGCGCTGAATGAATTTCTCCATATCCAATACCTGGACAATCAATCGCCGCTGTTTCCCAAGCTTTCTTGGAATCCACGATAGTACTCCAAAACGGAAAAGACCGGCACTGAAAAGGCCTTGCTTCGTAAACCGAACAAGCCCCCTCCTTCCAAAACACGCAATCAAAATGAGCCTTTTCTTTTAACGAAAGGTTTTCTAAGCCGTTAGAACTTGGTATCCATCGACAAAAAACCTCTATTACATGATTATATGGCATAGCTAGTGACTTTGCTAGTTTATCAAGATCATTCTTAGACACAAAAACATAGCCTGGTCCTCCGCGACAACAAGCTGAACACCGTTGGCAGGAAAAACGTAAACCGCTTTCAAAAAACCATTCATGCATGAGCTAGCTCCATAAAAAAAAGCCCTCTTTATAAATAAAGAAGGCTTATGGGGAGAGAAGGATTTGAACCTTCGAAGGCTGAGCCAACAGATTTACAGTCTGCCCCCTTTGACCACTCGGGAATCTCCCCCTGTTTTTGTTCAGAAATCTCGAGGATCTAACAGCCATCTCTCGGAGTCGAACCGAGGACCTCGAGATTACAAATCACGCGCTCTAGCCAACTGAGCTAAGATGGCGTTCTGAACGTTGAAGAATATATAGAAGAGCCCTACTCTTGGTCAAGTGCGAAATAAGAGGAAGGCTACTAACGCGGCGTATTTTTTAGTTCGTCTCACTTATATCTATCAGGACGCAACGTTTCCGCCCCATTGAGATAAATATTCATAGCTGGCGTGTTTGAGTAAGCATGAACCAAGACTCTAACAACATTTGGTTTGCTATCCGCGCTAATAGCCTCCGCGACACAAAATAAAGCCACATCAGAGGCTCTACCGCTCTGTCTAAGAGCTAAGGCGGGATTTAAAGCTCGGATATCGTTTGTAACAGAAAAAATTAGTGAAACTATATCATCCTCAGTCAAATTATTAGCTTCCAGTAAATTGTCATATAAACGTATAACCCAATTTGAGATATCATCAATAGTGTCGCCGCAAAAAACCGCGCCGCGAATCCCTCGTAATTTACGTCTCATGGGCCGACCTTACGATAGAGTGATATAGTGCGTCAACAGTCGTTATAGAATCAAAGTGTTTCTGCGCGTTTTAGCCATTGCCTTTAGCTATTATGATAATTATGCCGCTGATAATAATTATTGCTAAAGCGTTGATTGCTATAAGCATATAGCCAAGTCCACCCAATAATAAGAGAGGCTTACGCAGAATAGCGGCAAACCCAATATTTAAAGAGATGGCTAGTAAAGTGAAAACGAATAAGGCTGAACTAAGGATAGAAGACGTATATAATAGAGCTAACTGAGTGGACTCTTGAAATTCTTGGATAGAACCAAGCAGATATACGAAAAAGGTAATCCACATCAATACAAATAAAAGTATAGATAAACGCTTGCTTAATAGAATTATGAGGGGTTTGCGCTCAATAACCATAATAACCTCAGGGACTGGATTCGCTACAACCATAATAGTATCATGTAAATGATGGATTATTTTTTTAATTTCGATAAACTCAGCTATGTTCAGAGCCAAAAAAGCGATGCTTGCATACTTTGTTTAGTTAGAGACTCCTCTCCTAATGTCGCCGACTTAACAGTGTATCGATCAATGCACTTCATAATCAGCTTGAACTTGTATCCATTTAATTCGGGTCATCTTTTAGTATTTCCGAAACGTCATGTTATCGATATTCGTGAGCTTTCAATTGATGAGCGGCATGATATGGATGATACTATTGATAAGGCTTTAGTCGTTTTGGATTCGCAGATGAAGCCAACGGCGTATAATATTGGCTGCAATATGGGTCTTACCGCGGGCGCGTCGATAGATCATCTTCATTGGCATATAATTCCAAGATATCCCAGGGAAATTGGAATCGCTGAACTTATAGCGGGGAAAAGGGTTCTATTGGAACATCCGCTTGATACACGAGATAAATTATTAGAGGCGTTTCGTTCGCGTTACGCTGTGTAGCTTCGTAGTACTAAAAAGCGCCCCTGCTCTACTTCAAGTAATACTTTTTCGGACTCTGTTCGATTGCTGAGGCTATATTGAGAATTTATCCATGTCAAATTACTTAATTTCCACTTAAGGCCATCTGAGTGTATACGCCAGGGGCTATCGCTTACTGGGAAAATCGATATTAACGTATCCTGAGGCATTTGTAGACTTAGTCGCGGCCAAAGCTTGGCGTCGACGCAGTTTATTATTTCTTCTTGACCCAGCCAGCACTTTGGTGGGATGGGAGCGTCAAATAAGGCCATCAGAGCAAGAATATGAGCTAAGCGCCCACCGCTACCACCGATTAGAGTTATATCATCAGAAAAGCGTTGAAGTAGCTTCACGGCTATTTGAGCGTCCGTTTCATCCTTGTCGCATGGATAACGAAGAATACGCCCTTCAGGATATCGCGAAAGCCGTTCTTCGGAATCGATAGAATCCATATCGCCAACAATCCAATCGGGGCGATACCCCCAGGCTTCAGCGATATGAAGGCCGGAATCCGCGGCTACAGTCATATCAAAGCGATCAAGGCTTTCCAACACACGGCTTAGTTGTGGCGCTTCACCCCCTAAAAAAACAGCTCCACGCATATATCCTCCACTTGAGCGAACGCGTTAAATAGACAACTAGCACTTAGCTAATGGATTGTATTATAGTCAGCGTATATGAACAATGTCCGCTTTCCTCATGAGCTTAAACATGTCGCTGAAATATTTACCCGAAATAATCGTTCGGTTTATCTTGTTGGAGGTGCTGTTCGCGACCTATTGCGTGGCGAAAAGGCGTCGGATTGGGATCTAGCCACAGACGCGACACCACAGGAAGTTATAAAAATGTTTCATCGTGTTATTCCAACGGGGATAAAACATGGAACGGTTACCATCTTGTTTGGTAACTTGCAATTAGAGACAACAACCTTTAGGACGGAGGCAACGTATAGTGATGGTCGGCATCCAGATTCAGTTTCTTTCACTGGCGATATAGAGACGGATCTATCCAGGCGTGATTTCACCGTGAACGCTATAGCCCTTCGCTTAAGCGATGAAGCGATTGTGGATCCTTTTGGTGGTGTTGCCGATATTAAGGCGAGAAGCTTACGCTGTGTTGGAGATCCGGCGGAACGTTTCGCTGAGGACGGTTTACGACCATTACGAGCGGCCCGTTTTGTGGCGCAATTAGAATTTGACTTGGATGAACCGACTAAAAAGGCTATTAGCGCTTTTCTTGATAGTACAGCGAGGGTCGCCGCCGAACGAATAGGCGATGAATTCCGTAAAACTTTACGAACCAAACAACCGTCTCGCGGTTTTAGAATAATGGAGAGCTGCGGTCTTTTAGAACGCTTAATCCCAGAATTAAGCCGTTGCCGTGGTGTGGAACAGAAAGGGTATCATCGCTTTGATGTCCTTGATCATTCCTTTCTTGCTTGTGATAAAGCGCCAAAAGAAAATGAGGCTGTCCGGTTCGCTGCGCTCTTTCATGACATTGGAAAATTTAATACGGCGTTAATCGATACAGATGGTGTTATTTCCTTTCACCGTCATGAAGAAGAATCATCGCGTCTAACGGAAATTATTATGCGCCGCCTGCGTTATCCAAATTCCTTGATCGATCATGTGTGTCATTTAGTCAGACAGCATATGTTTCATTATGATACAAGTTGGACAGACGCCGCGATCCGCCGTTTTATTGTTAGAGTCGGTCCCGCTTTTTTGGATGATCTGTACGCTCTTAGGCGCGCTGATTCTTTCGCTTTGACAGCGCGAGAAATAGCGATTGATCCCTTAGCGGAGCTTATTGGTCGTGTCGATTCACTACTAGCGGAGAACCGCGCGTTAAGCCTTAAGGATTTAGCGGTAAATGGCAAGGATTTGCTTGAGCTTGGACTTCCTTCAGGTCCTAGGATGGGAATTATTCTTAATGAATTATTTGAGACAGTCATGGATGATCCGAAGATGAACAATCGTGATATTTTATTGAAACTCGCGAAAAGAATAATTGAACGCTAAGGATTATTAACTATCCATTTTGACTGGATGATTTTTCAATTAAATAATTATACGCTTTTTCAGCGGCTAGCTGTTCAGCCGCTTTTTTGTTTCTTCCCTGCCCGTCGCCTAAGACCTTACCCTGAATCAAAACTTCCATCCAAAATAAACGATCATGATCAGGACCTGTTTTCTTTACAAAACGATATTGAGGGTATACTCGATATAAGCTTTGACTTAGTTCCTGAAGAGCGGATTTGTAATCATTTTTATGCCTTTCCTCTAAAGCTTTATTGATAGTTGGGCTTAGCCAGCTCTCAATAAAATGAAAAGCCGCTTTATAGCCTGAATCTAGATAATAGGCGCCAATAAGCGCTTCAAGCGCATCGGCCAGAATGGCGCTTTTTTCTCGACCACCGGAATGTTCCTCTCCCTTACCAAGAATCAATAACTCCGATATTCCCAAAGCTCTGGAGACTTCAGCTAGATTTTTTTCAGATACAACAGCCGATTTTACTTTCGCTAGTTCACCCTCTGGACTCTGATCTAGAAGTTCGTATAAAAGCGATGCGGCAACCGAACCTAATACCGCGTCGCCAAGAAATTCCAAACGTTCATTGCTATGCGGTGATAAGCTTTCATTTATTGAAGAACGATGAATAAAGGAAAGGTTCAGAAGCTGAAAACTCCTGAACCTTAAGCCTGTGTTTTTTTGAAAAACAGAAAGCGTCTTCTTTCTTTCCTGATCCAATACCACGCTTTTTAGTGAGATAGGATGGTGTTTTCTTTCACGAAAATCCAACTTTTCTATTTTTGCTGAGATTTGATATACTCATAAGCGTCTCGGACGGTTTCAAATTCGTTAGCTTTTTCGTCCGGAATTGACACGCCCATTTCTTCTTCAATCGCGTAAACTAATTCATACGTGTCAAGACTATCAGCGCCAAGATCCTGACGGAATGAAGCTTCCATCGTGATTTTTGCCTCATCTATCTCTAATTTTTTAGCGATCAATTTCTTGATTTTATCAAACAACGGGTCCATAAAATCCTCCTTTTATCGATGTCAAGCCTTAGCCGTTGGCAGAGCGACTTGTTTACCCCGGTAATGACCACACTGTGGGCAAACCCGGTGCAAAAGAACTTGATTGCCGCAATTTCCGCATGTAATCATCTTTGGTTCAGATAACTGCATATTGATAGCTTGTCTGCGACGCGTGCGCGCTTTGGATGTTCTAAATTTAGGAACCGCCATAGAAACCTCGCTTCTCGGTATACGAACTGAAAGTATGACATAATCTATAGGAAACGTCTAAGTCTGTCAAGCAAGACTCAAACAGTATTCTAATAATATATAATTACATATAGGATAAATATATATTATATCTTAAAGCGGTATTTGTAAAATTGGCTATTCCGATAAAACTAATGAGTTTCACTCGTGAACTTTTTCTTCAATTCATTAGCCACTATCTGAGGAACCATGGCTGAAACATCTCCTCCATAAGAAGCTAGCTCTTTAATCGTGGATGAACGCAACACAAAGTATCTAGGATCAGTCGTAATAAATATGGTTTCAATGGCTGGATTAAGCCCTTTATTAACCATTGAAAGATCGAATTCATAAGCAAAATCACTTACTCCACGAACACCTCGTAATAAAACCTTGATATTACTTTTTTTTAGGAAATCAACAACAAGCGTATCACATCGGCTAACCGTAACATTAGACCAATGCTTTACTAATTCACGAATCATCGCCAGCCTTTCTTCTGCCGTAAAAAGAAAGTGTTTTTCCTTATTTACAGCGACAACAATGTGGATTTCATCAAATATTTCTCTGGCCCGCTCCACAATATTTAAGTGACCAAAAGTTGGAGGATCAAAAGAACCGGGAAAAGCCGCTAACAACATTGATCGACACTAACAAGCATAAGCTCTGTCGTCAAGATAAAAAAAGCCTCGCGTATAGTTTGACGGTCCCTAAACGATAAGATAAAATACCTCCAATGCGTCGATTCATATTGTGCGTTTTATTTCCGTTCTATTTCGCGTCTTGTTTTTCATCGCCGGCTATCAAGCTTGCGTCAGCTGAGAAAGAAGAGCTTAAGCCTAATACCGAAAGAGTCATATCAAATGATCTAGATGAAATCACTGATAAATCTAGTAAATCTGTCATTGAAGAACTAATAGAACCTGTCGAAACTGGCCAGGTACCCGATATGCCAATAGGTAATTCCGTAAAGGAAGGAGTTTCTCTTCCTGAACCAGAACTTGGATTGGAAGAAAACAATGAGTTGGGAAATGATATTAACGATCAAACTCTAGGCAATGCTCATGGGGATCTTGAGCTTCGAAGCATTGAGGGAATATTGGATGATATAGAATATATTGACGTAACTGAAAGTGAAGACTATCCAACTCATAAAGATAATCATGAAGAGTTTGAACCAAAAATGGCGGACAACGATGAAAATATAAATTTCGATCCAAGCTCAATAAGCCCTGAAGTTTTTGATTCCACTAAAGCGGAAGTCCAAGCTCTGATTTTATTACTTAATGAAATTATCAGGGAAAGGAATTTTAATACCTGGAAAACATACTTAAGTGCTCGTTATGAAGACGCGGTAAGTAATCCTCTTTTTTTGGATAGAGTCTCTCAATCAACAATATTGCGGCGCCAAAATATAGTCCTGAAAACTCTCAGAGACTATTTTATTCATGTTGTGGTACCCTCACGCGCTAATGATAGGGTCGACGATATAGAATTCTTTGGGACTAATCGTGTTAAAGCCTATACAATCAATAATAAGGGTCAACGACTTCGGCTGTATGATTTAGAGCTGACACAAGAAGGCTGGAAGATCATTAATTAAAGAATTGTGGCTATGGGATATAGTATTTTTTCTGAAGAGGCTATTTCAGAAGTCTAAATTTTTGGAATCTGACAATTAAGGCATTTAGCGTTATGATGAAATTGCCTTTACCGTTATTGACTTTCGGCTAGAGTACCGTAAAAATATAGCGTTAGCCGGATAATTCACCGGCGGGGGAGTATGGAATGGAAAACCGAAAGTTCGCCTCAATGCTGTTTGTCTTCTTAGCGTATACTGTTGTCATGGTTAGCGCTCAAACAAATAGTGAACGCGAAATGACAGTTGAGGAATCGTATCTAGAAGAATCTCTGGAAGTAATGGTAATAAAAGAACAGTCGCGCTCGGAAAGCCGCGATATGAAATTTGTCGCTTTAGAGTATATTCGTGACGCGATAGAAGGCGGTCGCGCCGCTGAGGATATTTTTAAATCTTTGGAGTATCTAGCTCTAGAAGGCGCGGTCAATAAAAGCCGAGAGGGGGGAATAGGTCCTGTAGTTAATAACTATCCGGATGTTAGGGCAAAAGCCGTTTCCTTCCTTGGTGAACTTGGCGGGGAAAATTCTCACGATGTTCTAATACGGGTATTGAAAGCTGAAACGGAGCCAGCCGTAATTACTGAAGCGGTAAAAGCCCTTGCCGCCATTGATATTGATGATGATGAGGATGAAGCGTTGACGACTATAGCTTGGGTTGTTGATTCTTTTAACACGCTTAAGCCGGACAACGCTGTCGCCGTATCCGCTCTATTCGCCTTTGATAAAATTGCTGGCGACAATGGCGGTTTTAAGAACTCAAAAGCGATTCAAACGATTATTTCCATAGCTGACGGACCGTATATTCGTGAGGTTAAGACTCAAGCGTCCAAATTATTAGATAAACTACGCCGTCAATCAGCCACGGCGCAGAAGTCTAATAAATAAAGCGCTCCAGGTAAGACGAACGGATAGTTTTCCATCTGTTTTCTATATTGTTTGAGAGATGCGGGACTCGAACCCACCACCTTCAGCTCCGGAGGCTGACGCTCTAT
>CAZJJK010000005.1:0-63850 GCA_964546285.1 uncultured Treponema sp.
GCCGCAGTGTTTACAGACAAAGCGGGGGATGAGACCCCTTGACTTGGTGGGGAAGGAGCCGAAGCGGCGAAACCAGGGAGAATTCGAGGCGATTGCGCGCTGGTGGTAGGGACAGGCGGGGTTGGGACAGAACTCGGGACTGTCGATAGTGACGAGGCGGGAGGCGGGTTGGGCCATGGTAAACCTCCGTTGGATATGAAGTAGTGTCATATACCGGTACGGGGGAAAGAAGCGTCCCGCTTGGGTTTTGGGAAAAGTTTCTAAAAAATATTTCCAACAGAATTGGTAGCAGTTAGTAAAGATTACGTATATTTATGTAATAATATTGCATATTCTTCCATTTCTCGATAATCTAAGGTCAGAGCTTCCAAAAAACACTTTTAAGAAGCTAATATCGATATACCTTATGGAGGTTATATGTCCGCCGAAGCATTGAAAGGCAGATCGCTATTAACCTGGAAAGATTATTCCAGCCATGAGATCATGGACCTGCTCGCGCTCGCCGACACGGTCAAGGCGGAAAAGCGAGAGGGCATCCGCCGTCAACGCTTCTCCGGCCATTGTTTAGCGTTGCTTTTTGAAAAACGCTCAACTAGAACACGTTGCGCTTTTGAAACCGCCTTTGGCGAAGAAGGTGGCCATCCCGTATTTCTATCCACTCAAGACATCCAATTAGGAGGAAAAGAGTCGCTGGAAGATACAGCCAGGGTTTTGGGGCGCATGTTCGACGCTATACAATTCCGCGGTTTCAAACAGCAAACCGCCGAAACGCTGGCGCGCTATTCTGGGCTACCCGTGTTCAACGGCCTTACCGACCTATATCATCCAACCCAAGCCCTAGCCGACCTAATGACTCTAAGAGAAGCGACTGGTGAGCTTAAAGGGTCTCGGCTGTGTTATATCGGGGACGGCAGGAACAATGTCGCTCGCTCTTTAATGATTATCTGCGCTAAAATTGGTGTTCATTATGTAGTCATTTCACCCCCGGAATTAGCCCCTGACGCGGAGACCTTGGATTATTGTCGTCCTTTAGCGGCCGTGACCGGTTCCGAATTAACAGTCAGCTCAGAGCTTGATAAGGTATCCGGCGCCGATGCCCTGTATACCGATGTATGGGTATCAATGGGCGAAGAAGCGCTGAAAGAAGAACGAAGGCGGCTCCTTGAGCCGTACAGAGTGGATAGCGCGTTGATGGAAAGAACGGGTAAGGCCGATAGCATCTTCCTACACTGTCTGCCGGCGGTAAAAGAAGAGGAAGTTACGGCGGAACTAATAGACGGCAGACGAAGCCGCGCTTGGGACCAGGCCGAAAACCGTAAGCACACCATAAAGGCGATCATGCTTGCCAGCTTAGGTTTGACAAGTTAAACTGCTCTACGCGGAGCTTTTCCGACCGATACTGAACTGGCGGGGCCGAGCCTGACAGTTCACAGCCCTGTCTATGCTGACCTAGGGTTCTGTGTTAATGTCAGTGAGCCCAGGTCGATAAAATAGTGGCGGCGGTAAGCCCCAGACTGTTTCAGCTCTTAAAAGGGAACAAGGCTTAATCGGTTCAAAGAGGCAGTTTCAAAGGCTTCTGCTGTTTTGAAATCGCCTTATTAGCTTAAGACAAACTGGAAAAGCCGTTTTTTTATCGATCCGAGATAAAAAAGTGGCACAAGCTCTTAAGTCTTTGACTTGCGGAGACTGGATGAAGCCGTTTATACTATCACCAGCGCTTTCGTTACGGAGGAAAGCTTTGAAAACGTACCGTTCCTTCTTTTTTATTGTCGCGGTTTTATTTGGTGGCGGGCTTATTTACGCGCAGACCGATACGGGACCCAAGAAAAATCCTGATAATTGGTCTTCTTACAGTTACCGTAATATAGCGATAGAAAAAATTTATCCTCATCAACTTGGCTATGTGATTAGCTATCGTAAGGGTCCCTCTGAATTCGCTAACGCCTACCTGCCGCTGACCTGGTTTGCCCAGAGCGCGGGAAAGGGAGAGCTTATACATTTAGGGATCGGAAAAATGTGGCCGTATCTAACAGTATATTTTAAAGATGATAAGTTTAGCCATGTTCGGCTCTATGTCCGCGATTATTCGCATTCGTCTTGGGGACGCTTGCCAATCAACGCTAATCTAGATAGCAATTTCGATGTTGAGGAAGTGTTACTGGAGTATTGATGGACTCATCCTCTTATGACCTAATGCGCACAGCCATCCGTGGTGAAAACCTTGACGGATGGCTGTTTTATAATTTTCACCACCGCGATCCTCTAGCCGACCAAATTTTGGAACGTAAACCGAGCTTGGTAAACAGCCGACCTTGGGTTTACGCCGCGGCGAGGGATGGCGAATCGCTTAAGCTTGTTCATGCCATAGAACGCGACGCCTTGGATGGCTTGCCTGGAAAAACGGAAGTATACTCAAGCGCCGAGCAATTCAACCTTTGTCTAAAATCCCTTTCCGGAAGGCGCTGGGGCGCCCATTTTTCCGATACCTTACCAATTATATCCTATTTGGATAAAGGGATGTTCTCTCGCTTCGAAACGGCTGGCCTTATTTTAGTCTCAGCCGCCTCCCTAATCCAACGTTTTAAAGGGCTTCTGGACAAGCTTGGCTTTGCTTCCCACCTTCGGGCAAACGCCGCCCTGCACCAGTTGATTGACAAAGCTTGGTCAGCGATTGAAAGAGCTTATCATGCGGGGGACACGTTATTTGAAGGCGATATACGGCGCTTATTGCTGGAGGGCCTAGCTGAAAAAGGACTTATAAGCGACCATCCCCCCATAGTAGCCGTTGGAGCCAATTCGGGAAATCCCCATTATGACTTCAGCGGCGACGGCGCGCCCTTCCGCGCCGGAGACTGCGTTCAATTAGATATTTGGGCTAAGGAAAAAGCCCAGACTTCAATTTATGCCGATATTTCTTGGGTCGGCGTTTACGGTCCCCAAGCGGCCGCGCCTGTTAAGGCGGCTTTCCAGTCTCTCCGTGACACACGCGACGCCGCTGTCGCCTTCATTGAAGCTTCCCTGGCTAAGGGCGCTTCGTTAACCGGCGCCGAGGTGGACAGCTTTGTCCGGCACCGCCTTAGCGCTTTAGGTTATAGCGAGGCGTTGCGCCACCGTACGGGACACGGCATCGATACGGAATGTCATGGTTCTGGCGTAAATCTGGACGCCGTTGAATTCCCCGATCATCGTTTTTTACTGGAAGGTTCCTGTTTTTCTATCGAACCGGGCCTTTATTTTGATGATTTTGGATTACGGACAGAGATCGATGTCGTAATCAAGGACGGTCGCCCCCTGGTCTCCGGCCCCCCGCCTCAAGCCGAACTCTTAAACTGTGGACAAAAGCGATGACTGCGCCCCCTGAATTACTGCGTTTTTTAGACGCGTATCCCCGCTACCTGATCGCCGGACATAAAGAACCCGACGGGGATTGCGTTGGCAGCCAATTAGCCCTAGTGTCCCTACTGCGGCGCCGGGGCAAAGAAGCGGTCGCTTGCTCAGCCGGCCCATTCAAACGGCCGGAAATCGCTTCGGTCGCCTCTTTATTTACCGATAAGCCAACTGAAGAACAACGACGCGACGCCGCCGTTATTCTTGTTGATTGTTCCCGTCTTGAAAGAGCGGGCTCTTTGGCAAAAACCTTGTCGGAGCTTCCCCTCGCCATAATCGACCATCACGTTAGCGAGAATGAGCCTAGCCACCTTCATTATATCGATGCCGCTTGTCCCGCCGCCACCATCCTAGTTGAAGCTATCATGCGAGCCCTGAGCGATCCGCCAAATAAGGAAGAAGCGTCATGGTTGTTATTTGGCTTATGCACCGACACGGGCTTCTTTCGTCATTTAGACAGCGGGAGTGCCGAAGCCTTTGACTGCGCCGCCCGCCTAACGCGCCAAGGAGCGAGCCCTAAATCCGCCTTTCAAGCGATCAATGGCGGTAAAACTTTGGAATCGCGTATTTTAATGGGCCTTATTCTTTCCAGAACCAGCGCTTATTACGATGGCCGTCTACTTGTTTCTTATGAAAAGAGGGCTGACACAAAACGTTTTGGGCTCCAAGGCCGAGATTCTGACGCTATTTATCAAGCGCTTTTATCGGTGAACGGCGTTGAGGCTATTATTCTAGCTCGTCAGGAAAGCGCTAAGCTTTGTACTGTCGGTCTTCGCTCACGGGATTCGATACGAGTGGACAGCGTCGCCGCTCGTTTTGGTGGCGGCGGACATAAAAACGCGTCTGGCTTAAGCGCAGAAGGAACCCTAAAAGAACTCCTTCCCTTGTTAATTGACGCCTTCGCCGATCAGTTTTGTAAATGAATGTAAAGATTGACCGTTCACGAGCCAGGTAAGGTCTACACCGTAAATCAGTCCCTGCGCTTATTCTAGAATTGACATGAAAATCATTTTTGTCACATCTCCCCTATAAGCCGCTCTAGCGGAGGCATACTTCTTGCTTAGCGCCCCCTAAACCATGTTCGTTGATGGCCTGACTATTAGCGACTTGATTCAAAAAGGGGGATTTATGAACGATGATCCACTAGATAGCTCTTGGCGGGAATATCGCCAAGGGACACTAGACCGACGCGCGTTGGAAACCATGATTTTTAGGCATATAACTAAGAATCCTGGGCGTTTTGGCCTTAAAAGCTGGCCTGATGATCAGCGTTCCGATTTTTTATCATGGTTTTACCCCTATTTGCGCCGAGCTATCGATCATTACCAGAATCAAGGCTCGTCTTTTGACGCCTATATCCATACCTTAGTAAAGTACCGATCCATCCAATTTCGCGCCGCGGAAGCTGAAGGCCACTTGCTAGAACAGTGCTATTGGCGCTTTCAAGCGCCAGAACCTGTCAACGATACGCACTATTCAGTGGAAGTTCATGACAGCGGCGGATGCGATATCAAAAACCCGGACCGGGTTCTTATGTTGGCCTTAAAATGTTGTTACTATGTTTCCGACAGCTTTGTGTCCACTATGGCGAGAACCCTAAAAATGCCTGAAAATGGACTAAGACGACTCTTTGATGAACTCAAGCGCCGAAAGTCCGATTATTTTGATCATCTGAATACTATGCGTTCCAGGATAGAACGTCAGTATTTGCGCTGTATCGGGCTAAGCCAGCGCTTAAGCGTATCACCAAGCGAATCATCACGGCATCGCGAATTGGAGCAGGGCTTACGCCGTTCACAGCGTCGTTTAAGCGCCCTGCGCGATCAATACAGACGGATGCCTAAAAGCGCGACAAATAAGGAAGTGGCCGAATTACTCGGTCTGCCTAAAGGGACGGTGGACTTTGGCGTAGCCGCCATAAAAAAAGTATACGGCTCCAATATGCTCAACGATAAGGCCGATTAAAGACGACCGCAGCATGGCTAGGGCCTTCTACTAAAGAAAGAGCGCCTTTTTATATGCTGTTTAGCAACCATTTTGTTTTAAAAGCGTCAAAATCCCTCGATTAGCGACGCGAAAGCGTCAGCTATTGATAAACCAAAGAGGCGCTTTCACTCTATCCTTTTGGCGCTTACTAAGCGTTGAACAATAAAACCGCGATCGCGATAGCTTTCCGGCTTTCAGGATCTTTTTTAGAGGGCGCCTCAACCATAGTTTTTTTTACAAGGAATAACGATGAAACGAAAGACACCCCTCCCCTTTCAGACGCCCGGCGAGGAAATCGCCAACTCGGTTTTACATGGCATCGGCGCGCTTTTAGCTGTAGCCGGACTAACGCTACTCCTACTCAGGGGTAATGGTTTATATGGCGGAAGCGAAAGCCCGCCGCGGGTTATCGTATCCTACGCTATTTACGGCGCCACCTTGATTCTGCTGTTTTTAAGCTCCACTCTCTACCACGCGCTTACCTCTGAACGCGCGAAACAAATATTCCGCGTGTTTGATCACAGCGCTATATATGTACTTATCGCCGGTACGTATACTCCATTTTGCCTTGGTCCCCTATCTGGACCCTGGGGATGGACCTTGTTTGGTCTGGAATGGGGCTTGGCGCTTCTGGGCATCACTCTTTACGCGATCGGTTTAAAGGTTTTAAAGAAAGTTGAGGTAGCCGTCTATATTCTAATGGGCTGGGCTGTCGTCATGGGTTGGGGGCCCTTATCCCGAACCTTAAAAACGGAAAGTCTGGTCTTGCTAATAGCCGGGGGGCTTTTTTATACAGCCGGAACAATATGGTATGGAAAAAAGGCGAAACGCTGGACTCATGTAATCTGGCATATTTTCGTATTAGCCGGCGCCGTCACCCATTGGTTCGCCGTATATCTGCAAAGCTTTTAAGCCCTGTCCAGAAAGCCTTATGGGTATGCTAAAATCCTTCTGTCCGGTATACTGAAACAATGGCTTCCACCGTTGACGACAAGAAGGTTATTTATTCCATGTACCGTGTTTCAAAAAAACACGGTACGAAACAGGTTTTAAAGGATATAAGCCTCAGTTATTTTTATGGCGCCAAGATCGGCGTCATCGGCTTGAACGGATCTGGTAAATCCAGTTTATTGCGCATCTTAGCCGGCACTGACAGCGAGTTCTCAGGCGAAACCTCCGTCAGCCCTGGCCATACCATCGGCTTTTTGGAGCAAGAACCCGTTTTGGAAAAAGGCAAAACGGTAAAGGATACCGTCGCTGAAGGCGTACAAGAGCTCGTTGATCTACTGAAAGAATTTGACGAGGTAGGCGAGGCTTTTTCAGAACCGGACGCTGATTTTGATAAGTTGGCGGCTCGTCAAGCGGCTTTGCAGGAAAAAATTGAGGCGGCCGACGGCTGGAATTTAGATGACCGTTTAGAGCTAGCCATGGACGCGCTACGCTGTCCCAGCGCTGAGCGCGTCGTTGACGAACTGTCAGGCGGTGAACGCCGCAGAGTAGCTTTATGTCGCCTTTTACTCCGAAAACCCGACATCCTCCTCTTGGACGAACCGACTAACCATTTGGACGCGGAGACTGTCGCTTGGCTGGAGCGCCATCTCAAACAATACGAGGGAACCGTCATCGCCGTAACCCATGATCGCTATTTTCTTGATAATGTCGCCGGTTGGATACTTGAGCTAGACCGAGGCGAGGGGATACCGTGGAAGGGCAACTATTCATCTTGGCTGGAGCAGAAAAAACGCCGGCTGGAGCAAGAAGAAAAGGGTGAAAGCGAGCGTCGTCGCCTACTAGAGCGCGAGCTTGAGTGGATAGGCTTAAACCCCAAAGGCCGTCACGCGAAAAGCAAGGCGAGAATTACCCAATATGAAAAACTTCTTCAGGATGACGCGCGTGAAAAAATCAAGGAAAACCGTATCATCATCCCGGCCGGTCCCCGTTTGGGTCAAAGCGTTATAAAAGCCGAAGCTGTGGCCATGGCTTATGATGATCGTTGCCTATTCCAAAATTTGGACTTTGTCGTGCCTCCCGGCGCTTGCGTCGGTATTATTGGGCCAAACGGCGCCGGAAAAACCACGCTTTTCAGGATTATCGTAGGCGACCAAAAACCGACTAAGGGCTCAATTGAACTTGGCTCCACGGTTAAACTAGCGTACGCCGATCAATTGCGCCAACGCTTGGACCCTGAAAAATCAGTTTGGGAATTGATATCCGATGGGCTCGATATCATAAAACTTGGCGGCACAAAAGAAGTTAATTCACGAGCCTATTGTTCTTGGTATAACTTTTCCGGAGCGGATCAACAAAAAAAAGTTGGCGTTTTATCGGGAGGCGAAAGGAATCGGCTTAATCTAGCCTTGATGCTAAAAGACGGCGCCAATGTACTGATGCTGGATGAGCCGACTAACGATTTAGATGTCAACACGATGAGGGCGTTGGAAGAAGCGATAGACGCTTTCGCGGGCGTTGTTCTTGTAATCAGCCATGACCGTTGGTTTCTTGACCGTGTGGCTACCCATATTTTAGCCTTTGAGGACGGGAAGACAATTTGGTATGACGGCAACTGGTCTGAATACGCTGAATGGCGCCGCGATAAACTTGGAGCTAAAGCCGATTCGCCACATCGATATGTATACCGCAAACTTGAACGATAAACAGAGCTTTCGGAAAGGACTCATATTTTATGATAAATCCTTCGACAATATAAAGGATCCCCTTAGTTGGGATCACCGCGCGACACCAGGATCTAACGCGAAAGCGGCTTACCTTGACGGTGTAAATCAACGATGGTACACTGCCTGGACCAAGCGGCAGACGTTTATTTCGCGTGTTGAGGCGCTGGCGCATCAGCGCGAACGCGTGGGCGCGGAAATTCCGATATCGGGGAATGGATAATGCTCGCGTATATACCACAGGGGATGGCATTAGTCCCGCTTTTGTCCAAAGTTTTTCTTCTCGCCGCCATTCTAATTGGCTTACGAATATCCACGCGTAACGATACTGAATCGGTCGCGCCCTGGTTTTTTGCCGCGGTCGCTTGGCTGTTCATCGCCGATATAGCTTTTTTCGTCGCGCCTCTTCCAGCGTTTGATCTAGTGGCGCGAAGTTTGTTTCCTCTAGCGCCGGCGATTCCTTATTTATGGCGGCATCGCCGTTCTTCGGTCATCATTATCGCCGCGGCGGGACTAGCATCAGCCGCGGCCTCCGCTGTTTTATCCGGTCTTTCGTTAATCCCCTCAGCCGTCCTGTATATTTTCCCCCTCGCTTCGGCTTTAATCGCTATCGTTTATTTATGGGGACATTATGGGCGTAATGATGAACCCTTTTTACACGCGTCAGCCTTTTTAGCCTTATCCCTATCATATTTATTCGCTCCCTTGGCGGCCTTTATCGTTTCCTGTGATTCCATAATTTACCAGGCCGCCGTTCTGCCACTTTCCTATTTAGCCTTTCTTATCTCCGGGCTTGAATACGCCCGTTCCATAGAATTTCGTTTAATTGAGGAACGCGATCATCTTTCCGACACTATCGATTCTCTGTACGGGTTTGTGCTCAAAGCCAATGAATCCGTCCGAGGCGAGATGGAATTGGATAAACTGCTAGCCTATGTAGCCCAAACTCTTTGCGTGGAAAGCAAATCTGATGGCGCGCTCGTTCTGATGATTGACGATTTCGATGACGTGGTTGTGGCCCGGTCAAGCCATGGAAGCTTCCCCCCTATCATTGAAGTACCCCCGGAAATAAAAATAGATTCGCCGGAATACGAAACTTGGCTACTCTCTCTTAGAATACCCCTTGGCGAAGGTTTAATTGGAGAAACCGCCCAAAGCGGTAAGCCTTCCTTTATACCCGTAGCCGCCGACGATCATCGGCTAATCGTCAATCGAAAGTCGCCGCTTGGCGGTATTATATCCGTTCCCTTTGTCATCAATGATAGAATTATCGGTGTTGGACTAATAGCCAGAAAAGCCGACAGTCCTGTTTATAAGGACGCTGATTTTGATAAGGCGTCGCTTTTAGGCGATTTCGCCTCTTTGGTAATAAACAACGCTTTCTCTTTCCAAGAAGTTACGGAACGTACCGATATCGATACGGCGGCGTCCATAGCCGCCGACATACAAAAAACTTTATTGCCAAAACGCCTAATCGATCTTCCTCAAGCCGGTTTTGGCTGCTTTTCCGAAGCCGCTCGCGGCGTTTATTCCGATTATTACGATGTTATTCCGGCTCGCCGTAATAAAATCTTCCTTGTCATGTCCGATGTCGCCGGCAAAGGTGTTCAAGCCAGTATGGTAATGGTCATGATCCGTGCTATCCTGCAACTTGTGACCAATACGGATCAAGACGCGGCTACCATTCTTAATTGGGTTAACAGAGGTATAACCGGAAAGATTGAGATTGACCATTTCGCTACTCTTCAAATCGTTATCTTTGATCCAAATACCGGTATTTGCGAATACGCCAACGCCGGCCATAAGCCCCCGCTTATCTGGAAAGGAGAAGCCGGACTAGTTGACGCCATCGATCTGCGCAACGATCCTATCGGTGTGGACCGAAAAACCGAATTCGCGTCTCAGCGTTTTAAACTGGAAAGCGGTGATATCTTGGTTCTTTATACCGATGGCCTGATTGAAACCATAAATCAAGCCGGCCGACAATACGGCATAAAGAGCTTGACAAACCAACTCCATAAGTATCATGAATTAAGTCCTAAGGATATAGCGGCCAAGATTGGCGCTGATGTCCATAATTTCGCCGGCCATATCAGGCAGCATGACGATCAGACTCTCCTAGTCATGAAGACTAAATAATGGATCGAGGAGTATTACCTCTATGGAACTGAAAATCCGGAAAAGCGGCGAGACGTACATCATTGATGTCAATGGTGAGATGGATCTATACAATTCATACAAGCTTAAAGAATTAGTAATGAAAATGCTGGATAAGAGGATTTCCCGCTTTATTATCAATTTACAGGGTGTGGATTATATCGATTCCAGCGGCATTGGTGCCCTCATCTATATCTGTTCCACAATCAAAAAAATGAGTCTTAAGCTCACTATTACCAATATCCATGGATCGGTAAAAAAGGTTATTGAATTGACGAAACTCATGGGCTATTTCCCGATCAGCGCATCGATCGAGGAAGCCATGCGCAAGATGGAAGCGTAATACATACAACAGGAGCCACCCATGGAAGCGATTAAGGAAATTAAAGCTGATGGATCGTCGCCATTATTTGACAAGACGAATATGCTGTATAAAGAATTCCCGTCCGATTATAGACAAATACGTTATTTTACCCTTCTGATTGTCCAATCCGCGCCGCCGGAAATTAAGGAACTGAACCTTTTGGAACAACAGATTTCAGAAATCATTAAAAACGCCGTTAAACACGGCAATCATAGCGATCTAGCTAAGAAGGTTAAGGTTTGGTATTCCTTCAACCCGGAAGAAGCCCGCCTAATCGTTGAGGACGAGGGCGAAGGTTTTAAGGAACTGGAAAAATGGAATGATTTTAACCGCAAGCGCTTGGAATGTTTGCACGAGCAGCGCTATGAGGATCTTGGCGATTATGTTTCGTTCCGAACTGATAAAAGCGATGATTATGACGGCGGCAACGCCTTATTCGCGGCGCTTGAGTATTGGAACGAAGGCTTTATCTATAATGATAAACGGAACGGCGTCGCCACTAAAAAAACCTTCCCGCGACGTCGTCATGGCATAGTGATAGACGAAAACGGCGAATAGCTTAATTCACGCGCCAATTCCAATGGCGCGTTTCCGTTAATAGCCAAATAGTTCTTTTAGGGTTTCGTTAAAATCACTAGCCCCCGCTAGCCCCCGCTAGCTT
The DNA here is from genome assembly GCA_964546285.1 of uncultured Treponema sp. GTDB lineage: Bacteria > Spirochaetota > Spirochaetia > Treponematales > Breznakiellaceae > CAZJJK01. The sequence goes on from CAZJJK010000005.1 coordinate 11,228, forward strand.
TTTTCTCAGGTTGTAGAGCTTCTTGCAAAAGTCGGTTACTTTCGCAAGAACCTCTCACAGTTTTATTGCGATGATTATTATCTACATACAATACAAATAATAGCAATAAAACTGCGCTTGCCATTATTGTCGGCTTTCAAAAGTTGAAGACTTTTGAAAGCGCCTCTGTAGTTCATGTTCTTTTTGATAAACCGCATACTATAAAAGCGCCCGTATTATTTATCCGTATCGGTCAGGAAACCGGCGTCAGCGTCCGTCATCGGTTTGCTATAGAGGTATTCAAAGAGAAAGCGCCTATCCTCTGGCGCTATGGTAATATAACGACAACCGTAATGATATTGAGTGCCGTCCAAAAAGCGACGGACGATTTTTGCCTCGGTTTTTACCGTTCGCTTAGCGGTCACCAGTACAAGCTCTAGCTCCGAATCCGGCAATAGGGTCGTGGATAAGTCAGAGCGGCCATTAGCGAATAAAAGACCAGACGCGCTGATATCGATAACCCTGCATTGATACAGTTCTTTATTTACGAGAAAATCCTTAAAATATCCGTTGATCTTTAACGAATACGCTAAAACCCGAGCGAACTGGCTAAGTGTATCCACCACGCTTAGATCGAACGGGGGTTTCCCCGGCGCGTCTATCCACAGATGAATATAGCCAATGACATATTCCTGAAAAAGAATAGGCATCCAGACATCGGAATAAATACCATTATCTAATTTCGCTTTAAGGAAACGATGCAGCTGATCGTCTACATAAATTGGATCGGTGCCGCTGCTCTCCAAAAAATCCCGAAATATCTGGCCGGTTACGATACGTTTTTTTGGATAGGGGTCAGTTTCTAAAAGATCGGTTTGGGTAGATGGTATATAAACTACCTTGCCAATCTCCGCCAACATACGCTCCTCCAAGGTGGTTGGCTTGATGTCTCTGAACATTATCAATTTATGTCCGCTGGAAACATCGCGTGCCCAAGCGTCAAGCTGGCCCACTAGATCCCTTATATTCTCAGGATTAAAGAACTCCGAATTCTCAATGCTGTTAATCGCTTCGTATTCATTGGTTCTTGGATAGCGTAGCTTATACCGCTCTCCTTTATATGTAAAACTGGCTTTTAGATCTTCCGGCGCTTGTATACGAGGGAAGGCTCTCGTTAAATTCTTATATAAAAATTCAGGTGATTCCCCAATTACGGTTTTATCCTTGACATCCTTAATTTCTACCGTAAAAGAGATCGTCTGACTTCGATAATCAAACAACAGCTCAAACCGCTGGCTTTTCTTAAACTTAGTTATTTGCTTATCGGTTTTTAACCGAAGCTCCTTTTTAGGAGGGTCCTGCATTAAGGCCATACACTCCATCCTGCCGTAACGGAGGGTCATGGGGATCTGCTCATCATAGAGTACTTTGAGCATAAAATCCTTTTCTATCCGCTTGATAGGCGTCGCCATAGCCTCTCCTTCTAGAAAAATCTATCAAAGCGCAAAGGATCATAACTGGCTTCACCGCCGTCTTTATCTATCTCGATCATTTTATCCAAGATCACTTCGTCAACCAAGTACGCGGAAGCTACGGCGCTTATATACAATTCCCCAGAAACGGAAGCCGTTCTGGATAAAAAGCGCACTAAATAGGACACGACGCCTCCGGGAAGGCTTTTGGCGTCGCCTAAGCGCGCCGACACGCGGCCGCCTAATTCTGACAATGTTTGACTCAACCGAGCGGCCTTAGCTTCTCCATCTTCCATAAAACGATCAGCCAAGGGGGCTCCCGCGGTTAAATCCGATATAAACCGCTTAGCGAAAGCATAGGCGTCATCCGGCGCCTTTGGCCGCAGAGAACCTATGGCGTAATCATTAGGGTACACATCCGTCTCGCCGACGCTGGGGACAAACAAGTGCGCGCCCTCAGTGGGCGGGGACTCGCTAAGAGCCTTAACCATTACCGGACGATCTTGGGCGTTAGGAATTACGATAGGCGCGGTCTTGCCAGGGACGCTGGCTGGCCGAACTGGGGGGGGAGCCCCAAGCGGTGCCTCGGCTTCACTCTCAGCGCCAAAGGGCCAAAAGTTTTTCCCTTCACATGACAGCGCTAATAAGGCCGCGCCCATGCAAAACCAAAGAAAAAATCGATACCTCACCGGACAAGTGTACCGCGAAGATACCTTTAGGTCAAAGGGAAGTCGCGCGGAGTATGGACAGGTTTTTGCCGCGTCGGTAGTATGACGACGGAGGCCGCATGAAAACTCTGACAGCCAAAATTATAGAAGCCCACCTGGCCGGCGGCGACGCGACGCCCGGCTCCGATATCGCTCTGCGCATCGATCAAACGCTTACCCAGGACGCCACCGGGACCATGGCGTATTTACAATTTGAATCCATGGAATTGGACCGCGTACAGACTGAATTATCCGTCTCTTATGTGGATCATAACACCCTGCAAGAAGATTGGAAAAACATGGATGATCACCGCTATCTTCAAAGCGTGGCCGCTCGCTATGGTCTTTGGTTTTCCCGCGCGGGCAACGGGATCTGCCATCAAGTCCACTTAGAACGTTTTGGCGAACCGGGAAAAACATTATTAGGCTCTGATTCTCATACCCCCACCGCCGGCGGTTTGGGAATGTTAGCTATAGGCGCCGGCGGCCTTGATGTCGCGGCGGCTATGGCGGGTTCACCCTTCCACCTCGCCGCCCCCGCCGTTATTGGGGTAGAACTCACGGGCGCCTTGACAAACGGCGCCGCCGCTAAAGATATTATTCTGGAACTGTTGGGCCGCGAAACGGTCAAGGGCGGTGTGGGTCGCGTCTACGAATATTTCGGGGAAGCCGTCAAAACGCTTTCCGTAACGCAACGAGCCACTATTACTAATATGGGAGCCGAACTGGGCGCGACTAGCTCCATTTTTCCCTCTGACGAACGGACTCGTGAGTTTTTATCGGATCGCGGCCGAGCGTCCGCTTGGAAAGCCTTAGCCGCCGATCCCGGCGCCGTTTATGAGCGCGTGGTGAAGATCAACTTATCCGAGCTTACGCCTATGGCGGCTCAGCCCCACTCCCCGGACACGGTAGCGACAATCGCGTCGCTAAGCGGCAAGCCGGTAGACCAGGTTGTGATCGGTTCTTGCACTAATTCATCGCTAGATGATCTAGCCGCCGTCGCCGCTATCGTGAAAGGGAAAAGCGTTCACCCACGAGTTTCGGCCGGCATCGCGCCTGGCAGCCGTGTTACCCTATTAGCCGCCGACCGTTCTGGGATTTTAGGAGAATTGATACGCGCTGGTTTTCGTATATTGGAAAGCGCCTGCGGCCCCTGCATTGGCATGGGTTTCGCGCCTAAATCCGGCGGCGTAAGCCTTAGAACCTTTAATCGAAATTTTAAGGGCCGCTCCGGCACCGCCGACGCCGAAATCTATTTAGTTTCGCCGGAAACGGCGGCGGCCGCCGCGATCGCCGGGGAAATTGTTGTTCCACCGGCTTTGGCCATGCCTGAATTACGTTCCATGGCGGCGGAGGCCGTCGCGGAAGCGGGCGACGCCCTGCTTATTCCTCCCGTAGCATTGGAAAAAGCGCGTGAGCTAGTCGTGGAACGCGGGCCGAATATTAAACCTTGTCCAAGCCCTACGCCAATTGAAGATAAGGTGGATTTAAGCGTTCTGCTAAAAACAGGCGACAATGTTACCACCGATGATATTATGCCGGCTGGCGCTAAGGTTTTGCCTTTTCGTTCCAATATTCCCGAGATCTCAAAATTTACCTTCAGCCGTCTAGATCCAGACTTTTATGACAGAGCGCGTAATGCCGGTAGAGGCGTTGTGATAGGCGGCGCTAATTATGGACAAGGATCTTCGCGTGAGCACGCCGCTTTGGCGCCTATGTTCCTAGGTGTTAAAATCGTCATCGCGCTGTCCTTTGCTCGTATACATCGGGCTAATTTGATCAATTACGGAATCCTTCCCCTTACCTTTGACGACCCCGCTGATTATAAAACCATCGAACTTGGCGATCGCCTTGTTTTGGATAAGGTGCATGCCTTACTTGAGGACCTTGAGGATGGGGAAGAAACATCGGTATTTAACCGCCGGACGGGAAAGCGCTTTATTGTTCGCCTAGATCTTGATAAGCGCTCCCGAAGCGTTTTACGCGCGGGTGGGCTTGTCCCCTACGCTAAAGCCGGGGGAGCTTGAGTAAACCTATGCTTGGCGATCTCCGTTTTGAGGAAAAAGATGAATATAGCGTAGCTATACGCGATCCGCTATGGGGACATATATACCTTAGCCAGGGTTTAGCGGCGCTAAGCGCCGTTCCCGCTTTCCGCAAGCTAGAACGCATTCTTCAACTTGGACCCGCCGCCATGGTTTATCCTGGCGCGACACACAGCCGCGCCGCTCACTCTTATGGGGTGTATCATCTAGCCAGGCGCTTAATCCACGTTTTGGCTGATCGCGGGGCGACAAGTTGGACTAGCCCAGTCGGCGTTCGCTCTTTCCTTGTCGCGGCTCTTCTTCACGATCTAGGCCATTTTCCTTACGCCCATTCCTTAAAGGACCTCGCCCTGGAAGACCACGAGGCGCTGACTGGCGCCTTGATTCTCGCGGATCCGCTTAAAAGTCTTATCGGCGCCGCCGGTGCCGATCCCTTTTTAGCGGCGGCAATCGTGGATCAGAGCTTGCCAATCGGCGCATCCGTGGAAGCCGAATTTTATCGACGTCTCTTATCCGGCGTTCTTGATCCGGATAAGCTAGATTATTTGAATAGAGACGCCCGGTACTGCGGCGTTCCGTACGGCTCGCAGGATGTTGATTTTATTTATAGCCGTTTGCTTCCTATGCGTGAACGCGGCGTCGTTATAGACTCCCGTGGAATCGCCAACATAGAGTCTATTCTATTCGCGAAATATCTTATGTACCGTACCGTTTATTGGCATAGGGACGTGAGGGCCGCGACCGCTATAGTCAAAAAAGCCATCAAAACCGCTTTGAATGATGGCGCTTTATCGCCTGAAGCCTTATATGGTTTAGACGACGCGGGACTATTCACCCTATTGTCCAATATTGGGGGTAAAAACGCGGAAAGCGCATTAACGGTACGATACGGGCGCCCCTTTGTTTGTATATGGGAAACCGCGTTTGACCCCCAAAAGCCGTCACACCGTAAGCTTGAGGATCTTGATGCGCGTTTTGCTTTAGAAGCGGAACTATTCAGCGCTTTTAAGGTTTCAGCTCATGAATTTGTTATTGACGTACCGGAACACATAAGTTTTGAGACCGGACTTTATATTCATGACGAGGATCGTTTGTTTGAGGACAGCTCCACGGTTTTTTCTTCCTCTACGCTTAACGCTTTTACATCCACCCTTCGTGTTATACGTTGCTTTGTCGCTCCGGAGAAAGCGGAAAAAGCCCTTATCGGCCTTCCTTTTTTGGAACGGAGGCTATCATAAATTTCCCCCGCGTTCATGCGTCTTGCGCGCCAGCGGTAAAACCCCTATGCTCTAGAATGGGAGAAAGTAATGGACATCCATAATAATACTGAAGACATAGTCCTGCGTTTAGTAAACGATATTTGCGATAATATTGAAAAGGAGAATAAGAGCGATAGACCGTGTACCTGTTTCCAGTGCCGTATGGATATCGTTTGTTATGTTTTAAATCGATGCCAAGCTAGATACGTGGTGTCCAGCCGTGGCGTTATCAGGGCTGAAACCGAGGATTTTGAACATCAGCAGACTGAAGCGGATATAGCGACCCTCGCGTATGAAGGCCTACAGCGAATCTCCAAGTTTCGCCGCCCCCATTTTGCCCATGACGGCTCAAAAAAGGACCATATAGCACGCTGGAGCGGCCCGGCCTTCAACTTTCCCACTATAGTTGGGAGAGTTTTCAATGGCGTCAATTTTGAACCGATGCGCGATATCGATATTGTCTTACGAAAGGATAGCGCTGTAGCCAAAATGATTGATCCTAATTGGCAAAACCCCTTCAGCCTTGTGCCTAATACCGATGGCAGTTTCAGCTTTTGGCCGGAGCCTGAACCAGCCAAGGCCGAGGGCGATAAGATGCTGGGCCATTTCGCGGTGGAAGTAGCCGCGCCCGGATATGAGACGCTAAGGCATTTCTTTGATATCGATGTTGTCGCGGAACATTCCTGCGCCGAGTCTTTTTCTTTGGATAGAACCCTTAAATTACCGGATCTTTATCTCTTCCCGCCTGGCGATGACGAAGATGAGGTCTAAGCCTGTTTCTTAAGAATTGACCTATATCCATTTTTCCGCTATGCTCGCCGCGCGGGATGTAGCCTAGGGGCTAAGGCACCTGCTTTGGGAGCAGGAGATCGGGGGTTCAAATCCCCCCGTCCCGAAAACCGCGCAAGCGCGGTAACGCGCCATTAGCTCACCCGGATAGAGCAATTGCCTTCTAAGCAATAGGTAGGGGGTTCGAGTCCCTCATGGCGCGTTATTAAGAGCTTTGAGGTTCTTGCAAAAGTCGGTTACTTTCGCAAGAACCTCTCGCAGTTTAATTGCGAGGATTATTATCTACATACAATACAAATAATAGCAATAAAACTGCGCTTGCCATTATTGTCGGCTTTCAAAAGTTGAAGACTTTTGAAAGCGCCTCCTTTGACTATATTTTAAAAAACGGCGCTTCCAGCTAGCGGCGGCACCCAGGCGCGCTAGCTTATACCAGTAAGCGCCTTTACGTATTGCAAACGCTCATAGCCGGCAAAATCCGTACCAGCGCGACGCGAACAACGCCCACGAAGCTCTTCCACGCTTAGGCCCATTTCATCCAGTCGCTTTTCCATGCTTTCCAATATGGCGCCTATAACAGGCCAGCCCTTATGATAGAGCGCTGAACATATTTGCACGGTCGCCGCGCCGGCCGCTATAAGCTTAAGCAGCGTTTCTCCATCATGAACACCGGTAGCGCCAACCAAGGCGCAAGGTACGGCGCCGTACAATTTCGCTACCCAGCGGAGGCTTTCATGATAATCGGTATCGCTTGACCTGATTGGTCCGGCGCTTGTTTTCATGCGTTTCAGATCGATATCAAGCCGATAGAATCGATTAAACAAAACAACGGCTTTGGCTCCAGCCGCGGCGACACGATTGACTATATTCGCCGGATTAGTGAAGTACGGCCCAAGTTTGACCGCCAGAGGAAGCTTTGTCCGCGAAAAAACATGCCGTACCGTGCCCACAATCTGTTCTTCAATATCCTTGGCGCTTTCGTTGACGTTGTTTGGCATGATGCCGATATTGAGTTCCAACGCGTCAGCGCCGGCGCTCTCCACCTGTTCGGCGAAATCGGCCCACCGTTTGCCATCAACGCAATTTACGCTGGCGATTATTGGAATATCCACGGCGCGTTTGCAGTCACGGATTAGATTTAAGTAGCTGGACGCGCCGCCCGATACGGCGTATTCGTTAAGAAAGGCGATAGCTTCCGGGTGGGTTTGTTCGCCCATCTGAGCTATAACATCCTCCGTTTCCGCTAAAAGCTGCTCCTCAAAAAGCGATTTTAACACCACGGCGCCGGCGCCGGCTTCAGCGGCCTTCATAACTCCGTCAACATTTGACACTAGTCCGCTTGCCGCGACAACAAGAGGGTTTTTGATTTTCAATCCAAGGTACGAAGTCGCCAGCTTGGCCACTGTAAACCTCCTATGAGCTGAATTCTTACCTTCATTATAGGCTAGCGGACAGTCTTAAGTAAATCGACCCTCACGTTGTCCGCCCTCTGGGGTCGCGGGACGAATGGCTGGCAAAGCGGGATCGCGCTTGGCGAAAGCGTAAGCGCGGCTCGCGGCATCCGCGGGCAAGGTCGCGAAAGCGCAGAAATCCCGAAGCTCTATACCATCCACTAAGCGCCCGGCGACTCCGCCTGCCCTCATTAATAGCCCGGCCACATCGCGAGCCGAGGCACCGTGTTTCCGGCCTACACCTATATAAACCCTCGCGTCCGATCCATGATAGCCGGGACGCGGCCGCTCTATGCGCTGGCGATCAGAACGAGAACGGGGAGCGTGGACTGAAGAGCCCTTCTTTAAAGCGCCCCCAATCAGCGCTTCGTTTCGCCTTACGCGGCCAATTTCCTCTTTAAGCTCCACAATGGTCCCATAACGGGAAGGCTCTAGCTTTGAACCATAAGCGGCTGAAGCCAAGGCTATTAACGCGTCACGCGGCTCCATTGAGCCAAGGAGCGAATCCACCAGCGCTTCCAGCTCTTTACTAGCCGAGGTCGCTGTGAGCGCTATCTCCGAGGCTATTTTATTCCGAATAGCTTCCATAACCGCCGCCACTTGCGGCGGCCGCATTCGGATAAGTGGAGCGCCTAGCGCACGTTCAGCGGCGCGGGACAGCGCTTCTAAACGATACCGCGCTCTTGGAGACACAAAACTAATAGCTTGACCGCGATGTCCGGCTCTGCCAGTACGCCCAATTCTATGAACATACGAATCCGTATCACGCGGCAAATCCCAATTTATGACATGAGATAAGCGTTCAACATCGATCCCTCGGGCGGCTACGTCGGTGGCGACTAAAATGATAATGCGTTTTAACCTAAACCGATACAGCACCCGCTCCCTAGCTTCCTGTGAAAGGTCGCCATGAAGCCCTTCCGCCGCGTAACCCGCCTCTATCAAACGCTTAGCCACGTGATCGGTTTCCGCTTTTGTGGCGCAAAAAACTAAACCGTGAAAGGAGTCGGACGAATCCACTACCCGCTTTAGCGCTTCCAGCTTGTCCTCATCGCGAAGAATCATATAATACTGATCAACTGATTGAGTATCTCCCTCCTGACTTTTATCCTCAACCACTGGAATATCACCCAAACGGTCACGAACGACACGGAGAATGGGCGGAGGCATGGTAGCGGAGAATAAAGCGACTCGCCTTTCTGGATTGCATTTTTCCATTATCTTTTCAACATCTTCCAAAAAGCCCAAATCCAGCATTTCATCGGCCTCATCTAGCACAAGCCAGGCTAAAGCGCTTAAATCCAAGTTGCCCCGATCCAATAGGTCGATAATTCTGCCAGGGGTGCCAACGACAATTTCCACACCCCGTTTAAGCTCCCTAAGCTGTGGAACGATGGCGGCGCCGCCATAAAAAGCCGCGACTCTAGGAAAAGAAGCGCCAGTATACGAACGAAGTTCTCCGCAGAGCTGTAGCGCGAGCTCGCGCGTTGGCGTTAACACTAAAACTCGGATAGCGTCTTGTTTTTCGCGAAAACGATGAATAAGCGGCAAACCAAAGGCGGCTGTTTTTCCCGTTCCCGTTCTTGCCTTAACAATAACATGGCCTTCCTCCGCCATAAGCAGCGGAATCGCTAGCTGCTGAACAGCGCTGGGCATACTGAAACCTTTACGCTCAAGCGCCGTCAGGATAGACTCATCCAGGCCAAAAGCCGAAAATGCAGTTGTATTATCTTTAGTCATTTGATCCTTGTTTTCGCGTCCTCTCCAGCTTTCGGATTTATAGGGCCAGCGCCCTTGACCGGAGGAGTACTGTTATTGGAGGGAAATATTCAATAATAGACAACGCCTTAAAAATCACGCATGAAATAATAGCTTAGGCGTTAAGCTTGAGTCTAGTAGTATAAAAAGTAACTTTTTTACTTCGGCCCCGCCCTGCCGGGCGGAACCGTAGTATTTTGGTAGGGTGTTTGGTTATCCTTGAACTGTTAACATGATACACCCATTTTTTTAATATCGATATAAATATTTGAATTTTTTGTGTAGACATATGTCTACTATGCCCAATTACTGCTTCTTTTTGTTTAAATAATGAAATTTGATGAAAAAATGAATGCCGTGACCGGAATTTTCAATCTTGGATGCCAAACAAACGTTTAAAGAAATGTACTATCGCTGTCCATAGCCGCCTCAGCCAAGAGGGGTTCCGAAGTTTTTGCAAGCGGGAATACGCTTTAGACAATTCCGCTTCATCAAGATCCCGCCGCTGGACATTTTCTTCCAACTCAAGTTCAAGCTTCGTCAGCTCATCTTTAGCGTCAACAACCATAGCGTTGATAGTCCGCCAGCCTAGCTGTTGGGCCGCGCTTAGCCGTCTGTAACCAGCGATAAGAACATTGCGTTTATTTATGAGAACCGGATGAATCAAGCCAAAACGCCTAAGGCTTTCAACCAGCGGCGCTAGATCACCACTATCATTACGTACACGTTTCTTGATAATTATGTCTTCTATCGGAATCTGCACATTATCCCCCGTTTCATTGTAAACAGGTACTGTCAATCAAGCAAGGGATTATAATCGCTTTGCCCATCATCCGAATATTCGGAGGAATCTTGGCTTTCACTCTGGCCATCTTGGCCAAAACCTAGGGGCAAAGTCGGTAATTGGATGTTTACAAGAGGTAGAGCGGTCAACATACTATCCACACGCATCAGATTCAGCGACCGGGCAAGTTGTTCCCCCGCCGATTCATGTAAGTCACAATAAGCGGTCGGTTGGGTGCCTTCTAAAAATACTAAATCCACCGTTCCCTCATCACAAGCGTCCGTGGGAAGAAGCCCGGTTTTCGCGCATACCGTAACTTCAATAAGCCCGTCCGCCGGCTTTATGAAATCCTTACGGGGCAAACCCTGATGAATCTGATTCATATAGCCAGCCCAAACCGGTCCAGCGATAGTGGACCCGGTCTGATCCACACCCAGGGAATTGCCAGGTAGCTTAAAGCCTAGCCATACAGCGGTGGTATAGTATGGGGTTAAACCTACCGCCCAGGCGTCTCCCCAGTTATCCGTTGTACCGGTCTTTCCCGCCGCCGGCATCTTATACTTATTCCCTTCCTCATCATAAAAAGTAAATTTTGCTCCCCACCCAGAAGGATTCGCTAAAGTCCCAGATTCTACCGTTTTTTGAAGCAGGGAAGTCATGACATACGCGTTCTGCGGGGAAATAACTTGTATATCCTTACCTTTTTTTTGTTGAAGGAGACGCAACTCTTTTTCTGGATCGGCGATAATTTTGCCATTACGGTCTTGCACCGAACGAATCGCTATCGGCGTGACTTCACGGCCTTGATTCCCGAATACCGCATAAGCGCGGGCAAGCTGTACGGGCGCGAGCCCCAGGACCCCAAGCCCAAGCGGATAATAACGAGGAAACATAGCGCGCTTTGCCGCCTCGTCTTCCACCCCAAGCAAGAGAGCCGCCCTATCGATAGCGGCGTCAAAACCGATGCCGTCAAGAACCTTAAGAGACGGCACGTTCATTGAATGAGCCAACGCGTACCAGAGTAAAACGGGCCCCTTCCATTCGCCCTTAAAATTAAGCGGTATATACGGCGTTCCATTTTCGTTATGGAAAACTACCGGCGAATCATAAATTAAAGACGCCATAGTGAATTTTTTTGAATCTATGGCCGCGGAATAATACAGCGGCTTAAAAGCGCTCCCCGGCATAATATAACCGTTAATAGCGATATTACTCTGGTTAGCGGTGCTATACGGCGAGCCTCCGGCTAGAGCTTTTATGTATCCGGTGTTGTTTTCTATAGTAATAAGAGCGCCTTCCACCGTATTCTTTTCGGCAAGCTTCTTTAAATCCGCGAAAGCGGAATTGGTAGCCACCTTTAGGTCATTCAAGCCGAAGACCAGCGACATAGCGTCAATAATAGGATTTATCCGCTTGGTATAGCGCGACAGAGCCCGCTCCTTAGTTCTTTCCTCGGAAACATGGATGCCGGATAAATCAAAGGTCAGCGCTAATAAATCAACAATAGGCGTATACAGACTTTCCGCTTGTTCCAGGCGAGCGTTTTGTGTCTTTTTATAGGCCTCGTCAGCGTTAATGATGCCCGTTTGGAGACTCGTGTCAGCGACGGCTTGAAAGTCTAAATCCAAGGTGGTGTTAACCACAAAGCCGTCAGTAAAATAATTTAAGGAGCCATATAGAATATTTTCAAGTTCTATCCGGACATGCTCACTGAACCAGCGCGCCTTATCGTCTCTTGAAAAATACGCTGGAGCGGACACACGGGTGTAATCGTAATTAAGCCAATAATCATCAAAAGAACTTTTCGCTTCCTCCAAGGTGGTATAGCCCATAGCGATCATCTGCTCCAAGACTCGCCATTGCCGCTCCTTAGCGACATTGGGATTATCCAATGGGTTGTATTTCGCGGGGCTGGATAATTGGATAACGAGGATAGCCGACTCCGCGAGGGTTATCTCGCGGGCGCTATGCCCAAAAAAGTATTTGCTGGCCGCTTCCACGCCAAAGGTTCCGGCGCCCATATACATTTGATTCAGGTATATTTCCAGTATTTCGTTTTTGGTATAGCGCCGCTCCAACTGGAATGACCACCACAACTCCCGAAGCTTACGCCAATAGGTTATTTCCTGCCGATTGGCGTACAGGGTGCCGGCGACCTGTTGGGTAATAGTGGATCCGCCGCCAAGGTTTACGCCGATGATCCGGCCATAAAACGCCCGAATAATACCTTTTAGATCAAAACCCTTATGAGAATAGAAGTTATGGTCTTCCCTGGCGATAACCGCGTTAATAAGATGCAACGGCAATTCATCAACGCTTACCAGTTCCCGTTTTTCGGTGGAATATTCGGTTATAAGCTTACCGTTAATATCCAACAATTTTGTCGGTAAAGCCGGAGTAATCACGGTATAGTTTTCTTGGTTGATCACGTTCACGGTTTCCGCCAACGACAAGCCGACGGCTACTCCCAAGAGGATAGCCGATATAATTGTCGTAAGCGCGACGACCCTCACGATGACGGTCCGTCTCCGCGGGGGATTAGAGGCCATGGGTCGAAGCCTACGAACCAATCGCTTTTTTGTCAAGGCGGAAACCGAGTTCAAGCGCTTAAAAAAAAGGCCGGTTCGCACCGGCCCTGCCCCGAAAGGCTATCGGAGGTATAGCGTTTTGGGAGGGGAACTATAAGTCCGACCTTTTCAATATCGGTTTTAGGTATATGACCTTGAGCTAAATAATTAGATTCAATCACTTTCCGTAACTGTTAAATCTAAACTCAGAGCGATACGGTATTGCCGTCCTTTAATTAGGCTAACCGTACGACTGATAGCGTAATCGTCAATATCCATACGGAATTCGTAATCGCCCTCTTCCAGACGTAAAGCTGTTATCCCGCTTTCAAGGCTTATACCGTTTATGCTGATACGCGCGTTCGCGGGCGCTTCTATTATAACTTCCGGCGTCGCGTCCTGGAGCTCCACTTGAAGTTCCGTAACGCGGGCTCGGTCTATATGAAAACGACGGCTTTCCAAACGATACGCCTCTGACGAGACCGTAAGCAGGTGCGCGCCTTCCTTAAGCAGAAGTTCCGAATTTGGATCGATCAGCTCATCGTCAACCCGGACGAGCACCTCGCCATTTGGCTTTGATTCGGGAAAAATCAAACCGAAACGCAAAGCCCCTTCATCGCTCAGAATAGGTTTTACCCCAATTTGAAAACGGAACGACTCTATTTCATCCGGGAGACCTTTCATAACCGGCATAATTCGCAAAAGCAAAGGGAAAGAGGCGGCTTTCAACTCAAGCTTCGGAATAGTCACATAGGGGGAAGCCTTAAGTCCATGTTCTTTCCGCAGAGGAATTTGATATACATTTTGAAGCTTGGCTGGCAGGGTATCGAATATCAAGTTCTGGGCGGAAAGATCCACCACTCCCAGCTCCGGCGGGGGGTTTAGACTGGTATAAAAGCCCAGAGCGAGAGACCCTCTATATTTCATGTACTCCTGAGGTATACGTAATTCGATTTCTATTCCACGGGTAAAGCGAATATCGCCGGCGAAAGCGATAAGAGCTGAATCGGTATAAGCTAGATAACAGCTTTCGCCTTGAGGAATACTCGAATCCAGCGTCACTTTTGCCGCTATGGCCGCCCTAAAGCTTTCGGCGCTGACAATAGCCGTAAAAGCCGAAAAAAGGACGATAAGCGCGCGTATTTTCATTGTCCAAGGCCTCCGCCCAGGTAGGCGGCCGGGTCGCGAGATTCACCATCCCGCCGCAACTCAAAATGAAGATGCGGACCGGTCGATAAGCCGCTTGAACCGACCTGGCCAATTATGCTACCAGAACGAACGGCCTTCTTCAAGCCGACCGACGCCAGCGACAGATGGCCATAAACGCTTTCCCAGCCATTTTCGTGTTTGATAATAACATAAGTACCGAGTACCGCGTCAGTTCCAAGCGCCGAAACGATACCGTCGCGGCAGGCGTATACATCAGTCCCTTGAGGCGCCGCTAGGTCTAGGCCATTATGAAAATGTACGCGCCCACTAATGGGACTGATCCTTGGCCCGTATGAGCTTGTTAAACGGCCTGAGGGTAAAGGAAAGCGAAACGCGATATTAAGAAAAAAGGCGCGTTCGGTTGGGGTAAATTCAGCCCCAGGCAAGAAATCGAATTCACATTCACCCTGTGGACCCAAAACGATTATACGCGGCGCGGCAGGGTCGCTCCGAGCGGAGCGGATTAGCTCTTCCAAGTCCGACGCGGGATCGCGCGGCAAGAATAAACCAGGAACGGTCGGCAATAATACGCTTTCCAGGCCGCGGAAACCGTCCGGCGACGCCACACGATTGAGCGTCGCTAAACTTTCATAAGGGATATTGCAGCGGGCCGCCACGGAAAAAAGATCGTCAGTCTCCGCTAATTCATAAGCGTACACCACTAGAGTAGCCGTCACTGAGGCTAGCCCTTCCCGTGAGGCTAACAGCGCCCTAGACTCAGCGACATCCTCCGTTAATTGCCGAAATAAAGGATCAAACGTTTCCAGGCGTTTTAGGCCAACGACTTGAGCCGATACAGTCCTTATACTTAGTATAGAAACTAAAAATAAAACGGCTTTGGCTAGACAGCGCGCTGATAAGCCTGGAAAACGGCGGTAAATAATCAGCCTTGAACTATAGCTTCGGTGGGACAAACCGCGACACAAGCGCCGCAATCCTGGCATAAATCAGGATCTATCCAGCGGGCGTTATCCTTCTCTGAAATGGCTTCCACCGGGCACTCGCTCTCGCAAGCGCCGCAGTTCACACAGGCGTCAGTAATTTTATAAGCCATGGTACCTCTCCACAATGTAGTATGGAACGATGCTAACACAAGGAGCTTATGGCCGGCAAGCCGCTTAGACTGTTATAAAGATTATCTTTTAAGGGGGTCTGTTTCTCGTACCATAGCGCCGGTTTCCACCAACTCACGGATTTTATAGGTCCCGTATTTCCTCGCTTTGAGAAAACCGTTCCAAGCCGCTTCAGCCAGCCTACCATCCCGCCACAAATCCAAAAGCCATTCATCGGCATAGCGCGGATCCTTTTGATCTATTCCAGCTTGGACCTCAATCAGCCATTCACGATTGCGCTCCTCATGAGCTCCAATAGTAGGCGCTATAATAAGGGGTAAACCAAGGCCGGCGTAAAACGACAATTCGCTTGGCTTGGTCCACAACACATCAGTTTCGCGCAAACAAGCGGTAAAAGCGGAAAAATAGGCTTCATCGGTATCACCGAAAATCACCGATACGCTGTTATCGGGAAGAGGACCCCGGCTCTTGACTTCGCGCAGCGCCGTTTCAAAAAAAACTTTAACTTCCGGTCTAAGCCCGGCGATAAGATTTAAATGACAGACGCCCTCCGCTAAAACAGGGTGAAGGGAACGCAGTATTTCAACAGCTAATTCCGCTTGAGCCCCCGCACCGCCCACGGCGAAACTTATCGTAAACGGAGCGGAGGCTGTCCCGCTAGGTTCCCTTGACTTATCCACTCCTAAAAAATGCTCAACGGACGCTTGATGCAAGCTCCAAAAACGTCCCTTAGGATCCAAGCGTTTTAGGCGCTTAGCCAGATCAGAACGCAGCGTATCCAGTTTCTCATCGCCGGTTAATTCCAGAGGCAACGGAAACCCAGTCATATAAATCCGTTCATCGGGGACCCCAAATTGCTTCAGCCGCCGCAGCGCTTTACCACAGGGAACCAAATATTCCACGCGGCTCCGCTTCGGGTCCTCCGGCACCCAAATCCGATTCACATCGGCGTCACAAATCACGCAATAAACCCGGCTCCAAGCGGCGTTTTCAGCGGCTAGCATAGTCGCGTAAAAGGTGGTAAGGAGGGGCAAGGGCTTTTTCTCCATGCGCGACAACAGCGAGGAACCAAGCCCTTGCCGCACAACACGCGCGGCATAGCGGACGCTTGCTGTCGGACGGGATAGATCGCGGAAGGGATAGGCTTTGGGTATGGCTTGAAAGCGATCGTAGAGCCAAAACAAGCCTTCGCCGATAAGAGGCAAGCGTTTCATTCGTGAAATCAGCTCATAGCCATGCCGGAGTTTAGACCACAAAGCCTTTTCCGCGTCAGAAGTATCGCTGGCGCTGCCCGCGACATACACGCCGCCGGGACTCAAATGTCTCAAAGGCCAAGCCGCCCGCTTATGCCCCAAGCCCATATCCGCCGCCGCCACCCACGCTATCGCCTCATTTATGTCATCCGCCATAGCTTGCCCCCCATTTTTAGTATAAGCTGGGCTTGATAATAAATTTAGTTTATAAATGAGCTGATTTCAAAGGTCGTCACTTTTGAAATCCGATAAGCGAGGGAGACGCGTTTTTATCGCTATTATTTGTATAATATATACATCTTCGCGATAAAACCGTGAGAGCCTTTCGCGAAAGCAACCGATTTTCGCGAGAGGCTAAAATGAAAGCTTATGCGCGTTTTTGGCGAGAGAATCGGTTTATACTAGGAATAAGGAAAGCGGGGAGAGCTATATGGCTGAACAGTTAATTCTTAAAAACCTCCCGTTTATTAAGATCCTGCCCGCTTGGGCTCAGGAGCTATCGTATAAATACTGCTCCAAGACAGCGAATCTCTACATTCTGCACGGCAACATACGTGACTTTCTGCCGCATAAGATGAACGAGGGTGAATTTATTTTCGTCCGCATTCAGGAATATATTTCGGAAGTCCTTTTCGGGAATAGGGATATTATAGTTTTCTACGACCGCTCAAGCGGCGTGTCCTTCTGTTCAAGCGATATGGCCCGCGATTACAGACGGGCTATGAAACAGCGCTACCCCGAGGTGGATGAGGAGGATTTTGTCTCCTCCGACCCGGTAAAAAGCTATAGCTATCTTGAGAAATATTTCCTTTCAAATCTTCAGGATCATAAGCGCATTGTCCTTATTATGGACTATGCCGAAACGATTATTCCCGCCAGCGACATCGCTCGTCTAAGCGAGGAAGACCGCTATTGCCTAGTAACCCTTAACCGCTGGTCGCATGATCCCATTTTTACCCAAGGCGACGTTTCCGTTATTCTTTTAACGGAAAATCTATCGGACCTTTCCCCAAGACTGGTTGGTTCGCCGTCTACCGTCAAGGTTTCCATACCCATACCCGACTTAACGGTACGCGCTAGTTTTCTTCAATTCCTGGCGCGCAAGGAAACCCTATTGCTTGATCGCGGCCTTAATGTGGACCGTGTCGCGGCTATCACCAGCGGCTTAAACCTGATGAACCTTAATCGCCTAGTATCGGAAAGCTACCAAGAAGACAAGGCGCTTTCCCTAGATTATATCAGAGCTAAAAAAAAGGAGATAATAGAAAACGAGGCGGCTGGACTTCTTGAATTTATGGAAACCGTTCACGATCTTTCCTTTGTGTCCGGCCACGATTTCGTAAAAAAACGTTTCAAGAACGCGGCCAGAGCTATCAAGCAAGCGCGGCTGGATGTTCTGCCCATGGGCTACCTGATAGCCGGTCCGGTTGGAACCGGTAAAAGCTTTATGGTTAGCGCTTTCGCTGGCGAAATCGGTATTCCAATGGTCAAATTCCGTAATTTTAGATCAAAATGGCAGGGAGTTACGGAATCCAACTTGGAAAAGGTTCTTACTATACTAAAAGCCATGTCGCCGGTAGCGGTCATGATTGATGAAGCTGACGCTTTTTTAGGGGACAGAGATCAGGAGGGCGATTCGGGTACCTCAAACCGTGTATTCGCTCAAATAGCCAGCTTTATGGGCGACACCCAATACCGAGGAAAAATCATTTGGTTCCTCATTACCTGTCGGCCTGACCTTATCCCCATCGATCTTAAGCGCCAGGGCCGCGCCGAAGAGCATCTCGCCCTCTTTTATCCGGAAACCGAAGCGGAAAAGGAAGCGCTGTTTGACACCCTAGTAAGAAAATTAGACCTATCCATACGTCGTTTTTCGGTGTCCGACATACTCAAACGCTTTAGGCATGAATTCTCTGGCGCGGACCTAGAAGCCGTCTTGATCCGGGCAAAATTCCGAGCGGCCATGGAAGACCGAAGCTTTGTTACCAAAGAGGACCTTGAGGAAGCGCTAGGGGATTTTGTGCCTCCCGCCTACCCCTTTGAGATAGAGCTACAAAATCTGGTCGCGGTATTGGAATGTACATCTAAGGAGATGGTGCCAAGGCGTTTCCAGAATTTAGATCGAACCAAGCTAGTCCGCGATATTCAGGAGCTAAAAGCGCTCATCGGCGAACGCGGCTAGGCTCAAGCTAAAAAAACCGCCGGGCCGGTACGACGCCTAAAGCGAAGGCTCTTTGATAAGCCGCGGAAGCCCATTAAGCGCCGCGTTTGGCGCTTTAGATCGCTTCGTAGAGCCAGGTGGACAGGTAGCGTTCGCCGGTATCGCAAGCGATGGTGACTATCAACTTGCCGGTGTTTTCGGGCTTTTTAGCCAGCTCCATAGCCGCCCACAGATTAGCGCCTGAGGATATACCCGCGAAAATTCCTTCAGTATGGGCCAATTTTCTGGCTGTCGCGCCAGCGTCGTCGGAAGTTACCCTAATTATCTGGTCAACAACCGAACGGTCAAAGTTATCCGGAACAAAACCAGCGCCCAAACCCTGGATCCGATGAGGCCCAGCGGTTCCGCCCGATAAAACCGGGGATTCCGCGGGCTCAACGGCGATAATCCTTACTCCTTTTTTCCGTTCCTTAAGCCTTTGTCCAACTCCGCTCACCGTACCGCCCGTGCCAACCCCAGCCACAAAAATATCGACCTGCCCATCGCTGTCCCGCCAAAGCTCCTCAGCGGTGGTCGCTTTATGGATGGCGGGATTGGCGGGATTGCTGAATTGCATAGGCATGAACGCGTTCCCCCGCGACTCAACAATGGATTGGGCAAGCGCGATAGCGCCCTTCATTCCCTTGGCACCCTCTGTTAAAACTAATTCGGCGCCAAGAGCGCTCAGCAGCTTCCGCCGCTCCAGGCTCATCGTGTCCGGCATAGTCAATACTAGACGATAGCCCCTAGCCGCCGCGATAAAAGCGAGCGCGACTCCGGTATTGCCGCTGGTCGGTTCCACAATCAAAGAACCGGGCTTTAATAAACCAGCGGCTTCGGCCGCGTCTATCATCGCCTTGCCGATACGATCTTTAACGCTGCCCGCCGGATTGCGGTTTTCCAATTTCAGAGCGATACGTCCAGGACCAGGGTTTAGTCTATCAATGTATACGAGGGGGGTATTCCCTACCAGTTCGGTGATATTGGGGGCGATATTCACGGCGGCCTCCTCTGCGGGTTAAATCTTCATGACCTCTTCATGACACGCGTTACATGATTTAATATTACTATAACGATCAGGCATTGTCAAAACCGAACAATCGTTCCGCGGGGAATAATAAAGCAAAAGCGCCATCCCGCCCAGACTAACTAGGCGACAGACGACGCTCCGGCTTAACGCGAAAGAGTTCGTTTTTTTACAACGACACGCCCACGAAAAATTTAGGATGAAAAACGACATCTCTGTCAAAAAGGCGTTTGGTAAAAGCGTCATCCTCTCTAAAAAGCTCCGGCACGGACGCATACCCCATTATCTCGATATCGCACAGACAGCCCGCGTGTATGGCCAGCATATTGGAAAGCGGCATACGGAGCGAAACTCGAAGGCTGGGAAAGGCCTCCGCCTTAAACAGCGTCCACGCTTGAAGCGCGTTCGTTATTTGGTCAACGCTTATTTCCATTTTTGCCGATAGGTCGATATCGAGCTGGGGCTGCCAGGCTTTGGCGCTTCCTATACGGGTCCCGGCGCCAAGACCCACGATGAAGCTTTGAGACTCATCAAACCAAATATCACGCGGCCTGCCCGCGTAGATCAGATTATAAAAATGTTCCGATCCGCGCTGGCTAAACGCGTAGACAAAGTCTGAATCGTCTATCCAAGCGCCGGTATCGCTTATGCCATTAACCACGATATTTACCAAACCGATTTGAAAACCTTGGACAGAATCAGCGATATTGACAAGACCGATCTGCAGACCGCGGACCCGCCGGGCGACATTGAAAATACCGGCGGCCTGAAAGCCGTCTATATCATGGGCTTTATTAAAAATACCGGCGCCTTGAATACCATAGGCTTTCCCCTCGGAAATGTTGAAGATACCGCCTAATTGGACAGGGCCGCCGCCTTGGTTTTTAACCGTAAATATACCCGCGGCTTGGAAACCGGAAAAAATCCCCTCGGAAACGGCGAATATGCCAGCCGCTTGGCCGCCATTTACGGAACCGTTCGCGACGGAAAAAATCCCCCCGCTCTGAAAGCCGTTGACAGAGCCATTAGCCGTTGAAAAAATACCGGCCCCTTGAAAACCGTTCACTCTTCCGTTCGTTGTGGAAAATATACCAGCGCCTTGACAGCCATTAACCGAACCATTGGCGACGCTGCCTATAGAACTCATTTGAAGACCACCGACATCGTCCAAAACGCTAATAATCAGACCAAAACCCAGGGTAGCGTCCACCGAAACGCCTGGAAGGGGAGAACCTGGCAATAAGGAAAGGGCGATAGGTAAATAGACGGAAGGTTTTTCGGGCTTTTTCTCATTACGCGCCTCGTCGCCTTTTTCAGCCAAAGCTTGCTCCGTTATTCCAAGCTCTTCAAGTTTTTCGGAAACACGGCGGCGGGCTTCTTCCAGAATAAAATCATCATCCGCTATAAGAGAAGCGGCGGCGGCCAAAAAGGCCACCATAAGGAGAAGGGAACGTTTCATACTAACCTCCGAGAGTACGCGTCGGGTTTAACCGCCCGCCGTTTGTAGATAGACTAATGTCCTATCCCAGCCGGCCCGCGCCTTCTTTGCCGTCCATGAATTCACGCGACGGCTCAGCAACGATCTGCTAGAAGCGTGCCAAGTCAAAAAGGCTTTATCGCTACTAGCCATAATAATAGTAAGCTATTATTAAGAAAATAGTTAGTGGTAAAAATAAATGCTTAGGCATTTTAGGTTCAACAAGCACAGCGATATTTTGTCTACATTTTTAGAATAAATGATGAAAAAAGCTGTATGAAAACTCATACAATTGGCTTTTTATAGCTGCTTTCATGAAGCGCTTATTTTTGAAATCGTCTCTATTCGCTATAATTACGGTATGAGATCCACGCTTTCGCCCCTAAGGCTAAAAAAAGCTCGCCGTTTATACACCGCTTTCAACGCGCTAAACGCGATTTCCTTTATGCTGGTATCCGGTAATATCATTACCCTATACGCCTTAGCCATGGGCGCGTCGCCTAGTTTTGTCGGTTTGTTGAACGCCTTTGGTTTTATCACCTTCTTTTTCATGCCGATAGGGAGAAGGCTTACACGGCATCGGTCTCTTATGAAGGTTTTCGCTTCGGCTTGGCTCACGAGATACCTGTTAATGCTGCCCATCCTACTAGCTCCCGTGGCCGCCGCGACTGGCCTTTACAGCTTGGCGCTGGGGCTAACGCTATTCGCCGTTATCGGCTTCCAAGTCAGCCGAGGCATCGGCATGGTCGGCAATAATCCACTCTTGGACATTCTGGCGACAGGACAAGACCGCGGCGGCTTTATTACCTATGTTCAAATAATAAACAGCGCTGTCTCCATGGCGACCGGCTTATTGACGGCCTTTATTCTGCGTTCGGCCCCTGGCTTACGGATATACGGATCGCTGTTGGCCGCGGGCATCGCGGTCGGACTAGCCAGCAGTTTTATGCTGTTTCGGCTGCCGGGACCGGCAAAGACCGCCGAAACCGAGGCCAGCGCTTTAAAGGCGACGGCGCGACGGGTATTGGCGGATTCTTCTTTACGTATCTTTATCCTAGCCCTTTTTTTTGTCGCCTTTATCTCCTCTACCGCCCGCACCTTCGCCGTGGTATACACGCGTTCGGTATACGGCTTGGACGATGGGACGGTAGCGCTCGTCACGGTTTTTGGCTCGCTCGGTTCCCTAGCCATGGGTTTTCTGACGCGGCTCTGGGTAGACAAGGTTGGGTCAAAGCCTCTTTTCATGATTTATACGGCGGCGGCGGCTCTTAGTATGGTGCCGGCCCTTGTCTCGCCATCCATCGCGTCATCGGCCTTGGCTGTTTTATACCTGAGCGCCTTTCATTTCGCCTTAAATTTTGGATTTTCCGGCACGGAAGGCGTCGCGCAAACCTATTTCTTTGGGCTGGTTAAGTCTGACGAAATGTTGGATCTCGGCATCGTTTATTACACCGTTTATGGCATCGCGGGCGCGTCGGGGTCCTTAATTGGCGGCTTAGTTTTGGACCTCCTAACGGAAAACGGCGTTTCCGGAGCGATGGCGTATCGTTTGTTTTTTGGCTTTTTAACCGCTGGCTTAGTCATCGTTCTATTGATTCAGCGCCGCCTTGTCCGTCTGGGAGCTTTATCGCTGCGCGGGGCCATCGGCGTGATGTTCTCCTTTAGGGACCTGCGGGCGCTCACCCTTGTAAGCCGTTTAGGCAAAAGCCGTAGCCCCAATGAGGAAGCGGCTCTGCTCACCGCCCTGCAGGAAGCGCCATCGTCCATGGCGGTAAAAGGCCTCTTGGACGCTTTGCGTTCTCCCCTCTTGTTTTTACGTTTGGAAGCCTTACGCGCTTTGGAAGCGTTGCCTACATTGACCGCGGACGCGGTGGAGGCTTTGCTGCGCGATTTAGAGCAGAATCGCTACACCACAGCGTATGTCGCCGCTAGAGCGCTTGGTAAACACGCGGTTACGAAAGCCGTCCCCGCCTTGCGCCAAGCCTTGGACTCCGATGATTATATGTTGAAGGGAGAAGCGATGCTGGCTTTAGCGCGGCTCGGCGATGACCAGAGTGTGACGATGATAGAGACGACCGTCTCTCTTTCAACCAATCCGCGCCTGAGAATAATGGGTGTGGCCGCGCTAAAAACCCTAGGGCTGCGCTCATCTATCGGTGTGTTATTGGACGCTCTACGGCGCGACGATCCGCCGCCTTATCTCCGCGATGAGATAATTCTCGCGCTGGCTGATATTATCGATATTGGTCCGCGTTTTTATCCCGTATTCGCCACATATCTGAGCGACCCTGATCTGGAAAGCGTTTTAGCCCTGGATGAATTGGAAGCTAACCGTCCGATAAAAAACGGTAAAACCCTTTCGCGGGAAGAAGGCGGCGCCGCGTTTGATCGCTTAAAAAGCGCTATCGCTTTATTGATAGAGAAAGGAGACGGCGCCGCGTTTTCGCGCTGGGTTTATTCCCTTAAAAGCGGGGAAAAGGACCTTATACCCAACCTCTTGGCGGAGGCGGCCTTGGAAGACGACCTCATTCAATACGGCCGCTTCCGCTTGCTCTTAGCGTGCTGGGCGGCCTACCAGATAAAAAGGGCGGAAGCCGGCGCTTAAAGCGTCAAAAACCTCTGTCGGCCGCGCCGCTATTCGGCCTAGCCTGATTAAGCGGCTTTTCTTGTATCGCTTCATCGTGCTATGGTTTCCGTATTCCACGACTAAGGAGCTCGCATGAACATCGGTCCGAAAGCTCAAGCCCCACAACGCGATGGCCTGACATATAGGTCATGCTTAGCCGCGGCGGCGTTTTTGATCGTTTCGGCTTTTTGTTTTGTCCTTAGCGCCTGCTCTCCGCTCTTAGGTTGGGGTGTTCTCCTGTGGTCAGTGGATGAGCCAGCGGTCGTCTCCGGTTCAGTCCTGCCTGTTTATATAAAATCCAATATCGGCGGGGTATATGTCGTTGGCGTTAACGAAGCGCAAAGCGGAAAAGATAAAAAAATAGAGTTGCCGCTCTGGCAGCTTGAATTTTTTGAAAGCCGCGCGAAAGCGCGCGAATATTCGGAGAATTTCCGCGATTACGCCGTATTATACGCTGAAACCTTACAAGATGCCCTCCCAATCCGATCAAGACCGGATAATACCGAAGAAAGCAACAAGGTATATAAGCTGAGGCAGGGAGAAATAATTAAAATAATGGAACAATCCGATGGCGCCCCGGCCATGACAGGAGGGACGCCGCTTCCCGGCAATTGGTACAAGGTTATGACTGGCGACGGCACCATAGGTTATTGTTTTTCTTACCGCTTGCGTCTGTTTGAGCAGACTGACGCGTCTATCGCCGTATCGGCTTCTAGGAACAACGATACCGAAGAAAAAAAAGACGATCCAGACTTGGAAATGATATTATCCCAAACCTGGTATCCCGATTTTTATAAAACCATGATAGATCAACAGCGCTTTGACCTATCGCGCTATTCCGAAAATTATGGCTTTTTCCCCGGCCAGGAATCCGGTTTGGTCACGCTGGTTTTACCGGACCTTCAATTCTCTTTCCCCTATACCTCTATCCAAAAAATCAGGGATCGCTTCTGGCGTTTCAACGATACGCCGGTTGAGCTTAACCTGCGTTCATCAAACGTCCTGCTTGTCCAGTACTCCTTGGATGGAGGCTCACAGAAAAGCGCCGCCTTCGTTACTTTAAACAGGAGCGCGTCGGATTTCGCGCAGGAAGAAAGAGAACGCCGCGACATTCTTAAAAAGGCCTTGTTTGATTGTGGTCCGGTATTACGCAGCGAGAATTATGGTCTACTCGTGTTTACGCCAGAAGGCGGTTTTTCATGGAATGGCTATCATCTCCTTGTTCCAGCCATCGTTTCGCCTCAAGCGCTGGGAGCTGGCGGCTTGGAGCTTGGCATATTTTTACATAAGGAGCTACAAAGCCAATATACCGGCGTTCTCTCTCTCCGCTTTGAGGGAGCGGAGGAAAAACCGGTAAATTTCCTCTACAATATCGAACCCAAGGGGCTTCGTTTGGAATATCTACCGCCCTCCTCAATCGACGCCTCAGTGGCCGCAAGGCGCGCCAGCAATCCTTCCGTCATCTTCTTCTCCCGTTTGGAGCGATAGATGGCCTTTGTTCAATTCGCTAAAGTATCTCTAGCTTTTGGCGATCGCGATATCTTAAAGGATGTTAGTCTTAATTTAGCTTCGGGGACGCGAGCGGCCTTGGCCGGCGCCAATGGTTCCGGCAAATCCACCCTGATGCGCGTTATCGCCGGCAAGCTAAAAGCCGATTCCGGCGAACGGGCGGCGCAAAAAGATACAAGAATAGCTTACCTGCCTCAATCCGGCCTGGTCCACCAAGGCCGGACACTTTACGCCGAGGCGGAAAGCGCTTTTACCGACGCGGCTGAAGCTCTTTCGCGGATGGATGAGCTTGGCCGCGATTTGGAAAAAGCGGCGGATGATGATGAACGGACGCGCTCTCGTTTGGAAGAGTATCAGCGGCTTCATGAAAGGGTGGAAGCTTCCGGCTGGTACGAGCGGAAAGTACGAATCGATATGACGCTTAGCGGTTTGGGGTTTTCTCAAGAGGATCTACACCGTGATGTCGCCGAATTCTCAGGCGGCTGGCAAATGCGTATCGCCTTGGCCAAAATACTGCTTGAGACGCCGGACATATTGCTTCTTGATGAGCCGACTAATTATCTCGATATAGAAGCTCGATCCTGGCTGGAACGTTGGTTGCGTGATTTTCACGGCGCTTATCTTGTGGTTTCTCATGACCGCTATTTTCTGGATGTTACCGTTGACGAGGTATACGAGCTCTTTCAAGGCGAATTAAAACGCTATGCCGGAAATTATACCAACTACGAACGGACCCGCCAGCTTGAATTGGCCAGTTTAATCGCCCGGTATGAGGCTCAACGCGAGGAGATAGCCAAGACCGAAGACTTTATCCGCCGTTTTCGCTATAACGCTTCTAAGGCGGCCATGGTTCAAGAGCGGATTAAGCGGCTTGAAAAAATGAGCCTGATAGAAATTCCGGAATCTCTTAAACGTATTCATTTCACCTTTCCGCCTCCGCCGCATTCCGGACGGATAGCCCTACGGCTCAATGGGCTGGGGAAAAGCTACGGCGCCAGGCGGGTGCTGGCGGGCTTGGATTTAGTCGTGGAAAGCGGCGAAAAGCTCTGTGTGGTTGGCCGTAACGGCGCCGGTAAAACCACGCTTTTACGTATACTAGCCGGCCGTGACGAAAACTATGAGGGAGAAAGGGAATATGGTTCCGGCATAAGCCTTGGTTATTTTTCTCAGGAAGCGGCCGAGGCTATGTCCGGGTCTCTTTCCATCATAGAAACCCTAGAAGCCGGCGCGCCGACTTCCCTTATCCCTAAACTGCGCGATCTGGCGGGCGCGTTTTTGTTTCGCGGCGATGATATTCATAAGGCGGTATCCGTTCTATCAGGCGGGGAAAAGAGCCGTTTAGCCCTGTTGAACCTGCTATTGCGTCCGGTTAACCTACTCCTTCTGGATGAGCCGACCAATCACCTGGATTTGCACTCAAAGGATGTGCTCTTGGACGCGCTGAAACGCTATCCGGGCACGGTTCTATTCGTATCTCACGACCGTTCTTTTATGGAAGCTCTGTCTGAAAAAACCCTTGAGCTTTCAGCGGCCGGACCCCGCTTATTTTTCGGCGGATACGCGTATTATCAGGACCGCGTCGCTGCCGAAGACCAGGAGAGAAAAGGCCTGATGGCTGGATCGGACCAAGCCGCGTCGGATAAGGCTAAACGAAGAAACGCTCAAGACAATGAACAAGGGTCCGAAGAAACTGGCCCCGGACTCTCAGCGGCGGAATATAGGGATGCCGAAAAACGCAGACAGGGCGCGTTGCGTCGTTTTGAACGAGAGGAAGTCGAATTATTAGAAAAGCTTGATACACTTGAGGGAGAAAAAGCGGAGTTAGCCGAGAAACTCCAACAACCGGAAACCTACAGCGATGCCGGACGTTGCGTAAAAACGCAAAAACGCCTTGAAAGCGTTCAGGCGCGGATAGACGAGGCCACTAAGCGTTGGGAATTTGTGGCGGCGGAATGTGAACGTTTGCGAACGGCTTCAGCCTAAACGCGTAAGGAGCGTATATGAAAGTTATGATTATTGGCGGGGCGGGCTATATTGGCAGCCATGTAACGCTGGAATGTTTGGACGCCGGACACCAGGTGACGGTTTTCGACAATTTATCAAGCGGTCTGGAACAGAATTTGTTCCCATCGGCCTTATTCATAAAGGGCGATATCTTGGATACGTCGGCGCTGGCGAACGCTTTGGGGACTGGTTATGACGCTATCGTGCATTTAGCCGCTTTTAAAGCCGCCGGCGAATCAATGCTGGCACCTGAAAAATATTCCATAAATAACATCTGCGGCACCATCAATATACTCAACGCCGCCGCCGCGGCTGGCGTTAAGTATCTAGTCTTCTCCTCTTCAGCGGCTATTTATGGCGAACCAGAATATTTACCGCTTGACGAGCGGCATCCAACCAATCCGACTAACTATTACGGGTTTACAAAACTGGAGATAGAACGCATTCTCGCTTGGTATGGCAAGCTTAAGGGCTTGCGTTACGCCTGTCTCCGCTACTTTAACGCGGCCGGTTATGATACGAAAGGTCGTGTGTCTGGTCTTGAGAAAAACCCGGCTAACCTGCTCCCGCTTATAATGGAAACAGCTTGCGGAATGCGGGAAGAGCTGAAAATTTTTGGGAACGATTACCAAACCAAGGATGGGACAGGCGTTCGAGACTATGTCCATGTCAATGACCTAGCCGCCGCCCATGTCGCGGCCTTATCATATCTTAAACGAACAGACACCGATCTCGCCGTTAATCTTGGCAGCGGCGCGGGTTTATCGGTGATGGAGCTTATTGAAGCGGCGCGCCTTATTTGCCAAAAGCCTATACCGTCCAGAGTTGTCCAACGGCGCCCCGGTGATCCCGCGGGTTTATACGCTTCGGCGGCTTTGGCTAAAAATTTATTGGGCTGGGAAGCCGTTCATTCGGATATTGAAACCTTAATTAGCACTAGTTGGGCGGCTTATAAAAAAAGCAACTAAGGGAGGCTGAGATTATGAAAGACATAGACGTTTGGCTAGACAACAGCGAGGCTTTAGCGATTGATCTTGAAACCCGCTTAACCGCCGTTCCGGCCTTATCGCCTGATTCAGGCGGTTCGGGAGAGTTAGAGAAGTGCCTGGTTTTAGAAGAGTGGCTTAAAAACCATGGGATAAACGCCCTGGAACGCCATGACGCGCCTGACGCGCGGGCGTCCGGCGGTATACGGCCTAACCTTTTAGCCACCATCCCCGGCGTTAACGACCAAAAACGGCTCTGGATTATGAGCCATCTTGATGTCGTTCCCCCAGGCGAAGCTTCCCACTGGGAAGCCGACCCATGGAAACTGATTGTCCGCGACGGGAAATTGATTGGCCGCGGCGTTGAGGATAATCAGCAAGGGCTTAGCTCGTCGATATTGGCGGCGCTGAGTCTGGCGGCGGCGGGAAAGAAACCCGCCCATACCGTGAAATTGTTATTTGTGGCCGATGAGGAACAGGGCTCCGAATACGGTATTCAATGGCTTTTAGCCGAACGCGACCTTTTCCGTCCGGATGATATGGTGTTAATTCCGGATGGCGGCGACGAACGCGGCGAAACAATAGAGGTGGCTGAAAAAAATCTGCTCTGGCTGCGTATCATCACCGTGGGAAAACAATGCCATGGCTCGCGTCCCGACCAAGGCTCTAACGCCCATCTAGCCGCCGCCGAATTAGCTGTCCGCGTCCATGATGAATTGCCCTTGGCCTTTCCTGACCATGATCCTCTCTTTGACCCCGCTTGGTCCACGTTTGAACCAACAAAGAAAGAGAGTAATGTTCCAAATATAAACACCATTCCCGGTGAGGATGTGTTTTATTTGGATATGCGGGTGCTACCCCGTTATCCGCTTGATAGGATATTGACTGAAATTGATACACTCATACGCGAGATTGAGCGAAAGCGGAAGGTGAGTATACGCCGCGAAACCCTACAACGGGTGGAATCCAAAGCGACCTCACCGGACGCGCCGCTAATCCGCGGATTATCCGCCGCAATCAGCGAAGTATATAAGGTTCAAACCAGACCCATCGGCATTGGCGGCGGAACGGTAGGCGCCTATTTACGAAACAGAGGAATCGACGCCGCGGTATGGAGCCGTTTGGCTGAAAGCGCTCATCAGCCCAATGAATTCGCTCTGATCGCCAATATTATTGGTGACGCCAAGGTTATGGCCCGCCTAATGCTCTCGGGTTTTTAAGCACTACTATTGTTGGGAGAAGCGGCTTATGTCTGAGCGACGTACACTTGTCATTCTCAATCCAAGCGCCGCCCAAGGACGAGCCGGCGAACGTGAAGCGGAAATTCGCGCCGCGATAGAGGAAAAAAAGCTCAATTACGAATTGGTCCGCACTGAAGGAGTTGGCCACGCCATAGAGTTAGCCGCAGGAGCCGCGGCTCGCGGTTTCCAGGTTGTGGTTGCCGCTGGCGGCGACGGGACTGTCAATGAAACCGTAAATGGCTTGATGAGCTCGTGTGCCGAGCTTACGGCGGCTCCAGAAACCGCGGCCGGCCTTGGGACGGGCAGCGTAAGCGCTAATGCGCCAATTCACGCCACCCCGCTCTTGGGCGTTCTTTGCGTCGGTCGCGGCAATGATTTCGCTTATGGCGCCGCCGTGCCAACGGATCTTTCGGAAGCCGTAGCGCTAATCGCCAATGATCGGCCGCGGCCGCTGGATGTCGGTTTAATCAAGGGCGGCGATTTCCCCAACGGAAAGTTTTTCGTTAACGGGATAGGTATCGGTTTTGACACGATAGTCGGCTTGGAAGCGAAAAAGATGCGGCGAGTCCATGGCTTTATGGCCTATGTTTTTGGCGCCCTAAAAACCCTGGCCATCTACCCAGCCGCGCCAACGGTCTCGCTCGCCTTCAACGACAAGCTTATACAGGGAACCAGCCATCAAATATCGATTATGAACGGGAAACGGATGGGCGGCGCTTTTTTCATGGCTCCGAATGGGGATAACGCTGACGGGCTTTTGGATCTCTGTATGGCGGACTCTATGACCCGGAGACAGATGCTAGGCCTTATGTATCGCTACACTAAGGGCACCCAGGCTGAAGACCCCTTGGTACGGACAGGTAGAGCATCGCGCTTTATTGTGGAAGCGCCAAACGGCGGCCTCACGGTCCATGCCGATGGCGAAACTATTTGCTTGAACGGAAAGCGTTTGGACATACGCTGCCTGCCTTCCCGTTTAGCCCTGTTTTGCGGTAGAGACCAAAACCTATGATTAGACCGACGCCGCTGGGGGACCGATGGCCAAGGGCTCGGCCGCGCGGCTTGGCTCTTTTAACGACCCTGCTTATTAGGGCTATTATCCGCGCGCTTTGCCGGGTGAACGCCGAGGAATTGGCGAAAATTCCTAAACACGGCCCGCTTATTCTGATAGTGAACCATATCAATTTTTTGGAAGTGCCGCTGTTATACACCCATCTCTTTCCTCGCGATGTGATCGGCCTTATCAAAAAAGAAACTCTGGCTATACCCTTTCTCGCGTATTTAGCTCGATCCTGGGGCGCGATACCTTTGGATCGTTCAGGTACCGATCTCCAGGCTATGCGTTCGGCTCTCCGCGTCCTTGAGGAAGGCGGTATTTTAGCTATCGCGCCGGAGGGCACCCGCAGCGGCGATGGTCAGCTTCGCCCCGGGCATGGCGGGTTGATTCAATTAGGCTTGCGATCCGGCGCGGTGATTATTCCTATAGCTCATTATGGCGGCGAACGTTTCTGGAAAAATCTTCGTTCCCTGCGGCGGACCTCTTTTCGGCTTAAAGTGGGCCGGCCCTTTCGGATAAGACCGGCGCCCCCCAGCGAAATGACGAAAAGCCGCCGAGAAAGGACCACAGCGTCGGCGATGCGCCAACTAGCCCGCCTCCTGCCGCCAAAACAACGCGGCCCCTACGCGACGCCGGACGAAGCCGATGATATAAAGCTTCTGGAGTTCCTGTAAAATGAGAACTAAGCGAAAACCCGGCATCGCTTTTATCGACGTTGATCATACCTTAACTCGTCACGCCACCGGTTTGCGCTTTGCCCGCGATCTTTTAGCCAATGGTTTAATCCATTTCCATGACCTGGCCCGCGTCCCCTCCCTCTACCTTTGGTACCGCGTACTGCCCTTTCGCCGTCAAGCCGCCAAAGAAACCGAACACACCGGCCTTCTGCCCATCGGACTAAAAGAAGACAGCGTCCGTTCCTTAACCGCCGATTTCTTTGAGCGTCAGGTTCTGCCCGACCTCTACCAAGAATCGCGTGATCTGTTAGAGAAGCTAAAAAACGATGGTTGGAGTATCATTTTAGCCACTTCCAGTTTTGATATATTAATAAGCGCTCTGGCTCGCTATTATAACGCTGACGGCTTTATCGCCAACGCCATAGAGTTTAAAGATGGATTTTCCACCGGAAATTTCAAACCTCCGCTTATTTTTGGGGAAAGCAAGCTTCAGGCTTGTCGGCGGCTTGTTTCCGACAACGCTTTAGAAATGGAGGCTTGCGCCTTTTATTCCGACAGTATCCATGATCTACCCTTACTGGAAGCGGTTGGCCATCCGGTAGCCGTAAACCCTGATTGGCGACTAAACCGTCACGCGCGTCGCCATGCCTGGCCTAGGGTACGATTCAAGCGCTAAAGCCCCTTAAGTATGGCAAACGCGCTTTTTCTCTTCCACGCTTCAGAAGCTTGCGAAAGGCGGCGGCTTTTACGCGGCGTAAGTGGCTTCCTATCAGCTGGAGCGGCTCGTGAACAAAACCGTGAGCATCGCCTTTAGAAAATATCCATTCTAAAACACTATTCCACTAAGATATTTTTAGGCAATTAAGCTTTTTTTAAGACCGATAAGCGATACTGGTATTAGTTCGCGAATTGGAGAGCGCATGGCACGAAAGACTATACTCATCATCGAAGACGAGGATCGTTTAAGATCCTATATGGCTTCCGCTTTGGAAAAAGCCGGATATCTCGTTCTGGAAGCTTCTACCATAAAGGACGCTTTTGATCATCTAAAAAACCATTTTCTGGATCTTGTTCTTCTGGATCTACGCCTAGGTTCGGCCGATGGTTTGAATATATTGAAAACGATTCGCCGCCAAGACGAACATTTACCCGTAATAATTGTTTCCTCTCTTGGCGACTGCGACACAAAGGTTGACGGTTTTAGCTTGGGTTGCGATGATTATATTACTAAACCTTTTTATATCGAGGAATTGATTGGCAGAGTAAAACGCTTGTTCAAACGTAATTGTATGCGAATGGCGGCTACTGTACCTATAACCAACCAAATTGAAAACGGTCCCTTCCTCATAAATATTCAAACTCTTAGCGTCGAAAAGAACGGAATTCCGATAATTATGCGTCGGAAATTATTTGACCTCTTTCTCTTCTTTATCCGTCACCCGGATACGGTCCTATCCAATGAGGTTCTTTTCAATCAAGCATGGCAAGATTACGCGGATCTGAACGAAAACAGCTTATATGTGCATATCCGCCAACTTAGGCTGTTGGTAGAGGATGACCCCTCTCATCCGCGCTTTATCCGCACAGTCCGAAATTTTGGATACAAGTTCACCACCAAGGACGATGAGTAGCTAGTTCTTGCCGCAAGAAGCTTAAGGCTAAAAAGGCGGCGGAAAAGCCTTTAACCCTGGCTTCCGCTTGCCAAGAGCCGTTTCGTGTACTAAAAAGAGGTAAGCTTAAACAGCGCGCCGCTTATGAACATGAGCGGCTGGTCTTATAGGAGGACTTCATGCCGCGAGAGAATTATATACCGCGAAGATCGGAAATACCCGTAGAGGATACCTGGGACTTATCGAAACTATACGCGAATGATGAGGCTTGGCATGATGGCTTAGCCTTATACGAAAAACTCGCGGCGGAGATAGAGAGCTACAAAGGGAGTTTAGCTTTATCGGCGGAACGTTTAGCCGACTGGCTTGATTTCTCAAGGGATTTCGGTCTGTTGGAGGAACGGCTTTCCTACTATTGCCAGCTCCGACAAACCGAAGATGAAGGTTCGGGAGAAGCCAGGTCCATGAATGGACGGTTTATGATGGCCGCGGCGCGGTCTCAAGCCATGGCGGCTTGGGCGGTTCCCGAGATCCAAGCCATCTCGGAAAAAACCATAGCGGCGTTTATGGCTGAAGAGCGTTTAGCGGAATACCGCGTCTATTTAGAAAAAATTCTTCGTTGGAAAGACCATATTCTGTCTGAAAAGGAAGAACGTATACTTGCCCTTCAGAGTGAAACCGATGACTTGCCGAGCGACGCTTTTACGGTTTTGACAAATGTCGATCTTGATTTTGGCCTTATTGAAACAGACGAAGGCGTAAAAGCGCTCTCCCAGTCTACCTGGCCGGTGTTCATGGAAAAACAGGACCGTGAGCTTCGCAAAAAAGCGTATACCGCCTTCTATGGAGCCTATGAGCGCCATAAAAATACCCTAGCCTCACTTTATTCAGGATCGGTGAAGCAGGATGTGTATAAGGCTAGGGTTCGCGGTTTTTCCTCTTCACGCGCCATGGCCCTATTCCCGGATAATGTTCCGGAAAGTGTTTACGATCAACTTGTGAATACCGTCAACGATAATCTGGAAGCGCTGCATCGATATTACGCGCTTCGCAAGCGTTGCCTTGGATTAGATGAGCTCCGTCACTATGACGTTTATGTTCCCTTTGTGGAAACGCCGCGCGCCAAAACCACATGGGAAGAAGCCGTAGCGCTGATCGCTGACGCGCTCGCTCCGCTGGGGGATGAATACGTCAGCACCCTGCGCGACGGCTTGCTTGGCCGCTGGGCGGACCGCTACGAGAATCTGGGTAAAAGATCTGGCGCTTTTTCAGCGGGCAACTATATTGGCGACCCTTATATACTGATGAATTATAAAGAAGATTCCATCAGGGATATCTTTACGCTTGCCCATGAGGGCGGGCACTCCATGCATTCTTGGTATTCCGCGCGAAATAATCCTTTTACTCATTACTCTTATACCATCTTTGAAGCCGAAGTAGCTTCCACCTTTAATGAGGAACTGCTTTTCCGCCACCTACTGGCGTCAGCTTCCGACAAAAAACTCCGCCTTTACCTAATAAACAAACGGATAGACGACATTTTAGCCACTTTATACCGGCAAACCATGTTCGCGGAGTATGAACATCGGACACACGCGCTTCAGGAAAGCGGCACGCCCTTAACCGTCGATGTTCTTAGGACCGAATACAGGAGCTTATTGGAGAAATACTTTGGGCCTGAAATGAAGCTGGAAGCTTGCAGCGATTTGGAAGGCTTACGGATACCGCATTTTTATGGCGCTTTCTATGTCTATAAATACGCGACCGGTATTTCCGCGTCCTTAGCTTTGGCGGAAAGAGTTCTTTCAGGCGGCGATAAAGAGCGAAACGCGTATTTCACCTTCTTAAAATCCGGCGGTTCGCGTTTTCCCATAGCCAATCTGAAAGCCGCCGGCGTGGATATGTCCCAAGCGGAACCGCTTATGGCGGCCTGCCGGGTGTTCGCTCGGCTAGTGGATGAATTAGCCGCCGAGTTATAACAGCTATCAAAGCCTCATGATATAAAGCCCCGGGCTTGCCTGGGGCCAGCTTCCCCGTCTTTCGATAGACAAACCTAAGCTTCAACGCACTTAGCTTATTGCATATTCTCTGACCGATGGTTATTATATAACCATCGGTCATTTTATTATTGACGGTCACCAATATGCTACATCTGTTCATATAGGGAGAAAACCGCATGGGTATATCAGAACGTAGAATGAGAGAAAAGGAAAAACGGCGACAGCTGATAGTCGCGGTCGCCAAACGCCTAATCCTTGAAAACGGAGTCGCCGGCGTCAGCATGCGGAATGTCGCCGAGGCGGCCGAACTCAGCAAGGCCACCTTATACCTCTATTTTCGCGACAAGGAAGATTTGCTCGCCCAAATATTGCGGGACTCTGGCGCATCCTTCGCGAGGGCGGTAAGCGAGCGCCTACCCGATTCCAAAAATGGGCTAGACAGGCTTAAAGCCATGTGGAACGCGTATTTGGATATGTTCGGCAAATCCGCCGATGTCTTTGTGCTAGCGGGTATCAAGGCTTATATCGAACCAGCCTTTCCCTTTGGCGACAGCGCGGAGGATAGTCCGGTTCGCTTTCTGTGGCAAAAGATGGGCGAGCTTGTCACGGAAGCGATTCGGCTGGGAATTGAGGATGGTAGCCTGTATCCCAGACTAGAAGCCGAGAAAACGGCGATGACCGTCATGCTAATGGTTTCCGCTATTATCGATAAAATCGCTTGGCTGCCACGTTGCAAACGCGACGGCCAGCTAATCCGTGAAACCTTCCGCGATTTTTTTGAACTAGTGCTCCAAGGCCTGGCCGATCCAGGCGTAGACCGAGCTTTATACAAACTCGCTATCTAATTTATTCGCGGGCGGGAAAAGCCGCGCCGTGAGGGAGGCTCCATGAAACGATTTTTGGAAACGCTATATTCCAAGCCACGCTTGATCGTCGGCCTTATCGCCGTCATCACTCTTTTTTTCGCCTTCCAGTTGCCCCGCGCTAAGGTGGATAACAACAATTTCCGCTTCATTCCGGAAAACGACCCCTCCCGCCTAACGCTGGCCAAAATAGATGAGACCTTCGGTAGTCAGGTCTTTATTCTGATTGGCTTAGAGCGCCGCTTTGGCAGTGTCTTTGAGGCGCCGTTTCTGGAAACACTGCGGTCTTTCTGCGATTCATTAAACGAACACCCGCTGGTGGATTCCATCCAATCCTTGGTTACCGCCGATTTCGTTGGCGGTGACGCCGAATCCATCATCGTGGAACCCTTGCTGCCTTCGGATTTTGACGGTTCTGCCGCGGCTATCGCCAAACTGCGGGAAAGGCTGTCGGAATGGGATTTATTTGATCGCGCCCTCGTCTCGGACGACGCCAAAGCCGCCCAGGTGATCGTTGCCCTGGATGTGGATTCTAAAGAAGCTGGCGATCTTGCCGCTGTAGCCGCTTATGAGGAAATCGTGGCCCTCAGCGATAAGGCCGGCTTTGAAGACACGATAATCCATATCACGGGCGTTCCGGTTTTCAGCTCGGTGATAAATGACGCGACCGCCGCGGACCTACGTTTCCTGATACCTCTGGTAGCGGTCATTGTGTTAGCGATACTGTTCCTCTCCTTCCGGCGTTTAGGCGGCTTAATCCTGCCTATGTTGACCGTGGCTATATCCGCCATCTGGGCTATAGGCGCGATGGCTTTTTTGGACATTAAGCTCTCCATTATTTCGACGGTCCTCCCCGTTATTCTTGTGGCGGTGGGTAGCGCCTATGGCATACATGTTGTCAGCCATTATTATGACGAAAGAGCTGATGGCCGTGAAATAAACGCCGATACCCACCGTCGCTTGGTGGTAGACGCGATGGTCAAGATAGGCCGGCCGGTTTTTTTAGCCGCGTTGACTACCTTCGCCGGTTTCCTATCGCTCTGTTTTACGCCAATTATTCCTATCCGCGAATTCGGCATTTTCGCCAGCTTCGGCGTCGCCATCGCTTTTCTCGTATCCGTAAGCTTAATTCCTTCCCTTTTTATTCTCAGAGGGCCAGCGCATACAAAACCGCTGTTCTCCTTCGCGTTGGGCCGCCAAGACAGCGTCAAGCTTTCGGCTTGTGACGCGGCGACTGAAAACAAAAGCCCGGGTAGTCTTAAAAGCCAGGGCGAGGATCCCCTCAGCACCGCCATAGCCGATTCTCTTATGGTCGTAACGCGTAAAAAACGGACCGTCCTTTTTCTTAGCCTGGTCTTAATCATCGCGTCGCTGGCCGGTATTTCGCGATTGATTATCGATAATGTCATGGTGGAATACTTTAAGCCGGACACCGTCGTCGCCAAAGCCGACGCCTTTATCCGCCAATATTTTGGCGGATCAAAAACAGTCAGCGTAGTCGTCAGCCACCCGACCAGCGGCGAAGTCCTTAGGCCGGATGTACTGGCCGCCATGGACGGCTTATCGACATATCTGGAAGAGGAAGTGCCGGAAGTTGGAAAGGTGGCCGGCTTCCCCAGCCTTATCAAGCGTATGAACCAACTGTTCCATAGCGATGAGCCGCCGGACGCCGTCAGGCGGAGAGCCGCGCCAGCCGCCGCCGATAGCGCCGCTTTCGGCTTTAGCGAAAGCGAGGAAGCCAGCTTCGGCTTTGGCCAAACCGAGGAAGACGCATTCGGGTTTGACGCGTTTGAGGAACCAGCCTTCGGTTTCACCGAAGCGGAGGCAATGAGTTTTGGCGAAAGCGATGCTGGTGGCGTAAGTGAAACTATTGAAACCTATCAAGAACCGCTTTACCCCGCTCAATTGGCGAGTTTACTGTCATCAGCGGCTGTCGGGGCGAGAGCGGACACGGCTGGCCTTGTGAAGAACCTGCGCCAGGCGCTTAATTATAAAGGCGCGGCGTATTATGAAATTCCCATCAGTCCGGAACGCTACGGCAAGGCCGACGCTGGAGAACTGAAGGCGATGATAGCCAACTATTTGGTGCTGCTCTCAGGCGATATAGGCGCGTATGCCGATGATCCCCTGGAACCGAAGGCTATCCGCCTAGACGTTCAATTGCGAACGGTCGGACAGCGCGATACCGATATGGCTATGGCCGCCATGCGCGCCTATATTGAGGAGAATTTCCCCAAGGATATAGCGGTGGAGATTGGCGGCACCGCTTTAGTGGAACAAGCCTTAAGCAAGCTGGTCGTCAGTTCACAGCTTATCTCCATCGCCGGGTCGTTGCTGATGGTTTTCATTATCATGGCCGTTTTTT
This sequence comes from uncultured Treponema sp., assembly GCA_964546285.1. Taxonomy (GTDB): domain Bacteria; phylum Spirochaetota; class Spirochaetia; order Treponematales; family Breznakiellaceae; genus CAZJJK01. The sequence continues at coordinate 49,216 of CAZJJK010000005.1, forward strand.
ATCGCTCTTTAGCCGCCGGCTTTCTCTGCCTTATTACCTTATCCATTTCCATCCTCATCAACTTCGGCGTTATGGGCGCCTTCGGCATCAAGCTAAACATTGGAACGGCGATGGTCGCTTCCATCGTAGTCGGTACCGGTATCGATTATATTATCCATTACCTGGCGGCCTATCATCATGAATGGAATAAGGGCGGCGACTACATGAGGCGAACTTTCCTTACCTCCGGTAAGGCCATCCTCTTCAACGCCGCCTCGGTTGGAGCCGGGTTCGCCGTTCTAGCCTTTTCCCAATTCACCATTCTCGCTTATCTGGGCATCCTGATCGCGCTGGCCATGTTTACTAGTTCCATGGTCAGCTTAACCATCTTACCCGCCTTGCTTTCCTTGTTCGATCCCGCGTTTATCAAACGGCCTTTGCCCTTTGACGAAAAAGCTATCTCGGAGGTTAATCATGCGTAGATCATCTATTTTTATCGCGTTAGCGATCATCGGCTTTGTCTCTCTCACGGGCGCGTACGCCCAAAGCGCGGATGATATCATCAAAGCGTCACGAGAGCGCGTTCAGGCCGAAACCGTTTCCACCAGAGCCAGAATGTTGATACGCGCCAAGGATGGTTCCATTACCGAACGTTTGGTGGACCAGTATTCCAGCAAGAAGGAAGGGAGGCTCCGTACAGTCGTCGTCTTTCAAAAACCGGCCAGTGTCGCGGGATCGCGGTTTTTAACTATAGAAAACCCCAATGGAAGCGAGGATCGATGGATATATCTTCCTTCGCTCGGTAAGGTTCGTCGTATTGCCGCCACCGAGGGGTCAGGCAGCTTTATGGGTACCGATCTGTCGTACGACGATCTATCCTCCACCGACCGCGACACGGACGCGGATACTCATATAAAACTGCCGGACGGCGTGGCGGCGGGCAAGGCGGCCTGGGTAATTGAATCCACTCCAAAAACGCCTTACCAATACAGTAAGGTCATTTCTTATATCGATAAGTCCAATAATACGCCGATTAAAATGGAGCTGTATGATAAAAAAGGCAAGCTCCTAAAAGTCATGGAAATGGGTAAATACCAGGATATTCAGGGACGGCTCACGTCGCTCAGCTATACCATGTCCAATGTTCAGGAACAAACAGCCACCACCGTCAACGTGGAAATAATGCGCTACGACGATCCTATCCCAGACAGTGTCTTCACTACCCGCTACCTGGAAACGGGGAGGCCATAGCTATGAATCTGTCAAACAAGACTCCCTTTTTGATTATCCGCGCTCTCTTCTGCGGCTTGTTGCTTTGTCCCACCGTTTTATACGCCCAGGAAGGCTTTGGTTTTGGCGGGGCTGAGAGCGACGGCGTTGACGGCGGTTTTGGTTTTGGTGCCGCCAGCGAATCAACCGGAGACGCGGCTGGCTCTTTTGGCTTCGCGCCCTCCGCTCCCGCCGCGTCGGCCAAACTTGGCGGCGCCGCCATAAACGGCGAACTCCGCTTCAACGCTATCGGTTTTATAGAAAATACCGACGAGCTGGAGCGCGTCTCGGCGAAAGCTCTATCCAAACTGAGCTTCAGCGCCGCCGATGACAAGGCGGAGCTAATCATCGATCTAAAACTTGACCCTAGCCTCCTTTCAAGCGATCCCGCACTGATTGTTGACCAAGCCGCTGTCAAGCTCTATTCGGGACCGCTTACCCTGTCAGGCGGTCTTATCAAGACAAGCTGGGGCAAGGCGGACGCTTTTAGCGCCTTGGATGTGCTAAATCCCCAGGACTTAAGCGATCTTAGCCTGGATGATGGACTTGATCGCAAGATCGCCGTACCGATGATTTCCGCTAAGGCGGCTCTGGGCTTAAGCGCTCAAATTGAGACGGTTTTTCTCCCAGTTTTCCGTGGCCACAAAATAGCCTGGTCCGGGCCCTGGACCGCCAAAGCTGTCCGCGATCAGAAAACGGCGGCGAGCGCGCTTTTATATTACGGCGCCGATCCCCTGGCCAACAGCGGCCGAGGCAACGGTCTTTATTATTCCTATTACCAATCCGCTTGGTCTACCGCCTGGGCGGCGGCTTACGACGCGGCTTATAATGCGGTTTTTAATTCGGTTTACGACACCGCGTTTTCAACTGGCTATACGGCATTAACTGACGCCTTTGGCCCCAATCATACAGCCGCACAGGTAGCGGCCGTCATTGATCAGGCTTTTTCGGCCGCCGCGGACGCGGCGGCTAGCCAGGTAAAAGCATACGCGGACGCGGCCTGCGCCGATAACTCATCCGCTATCGCCGCGGAAGCCCGCGCCGCGTCCGATAAACGGCTTAGCGAACTGCTCGCCTACCCTGACACTTCGGGTTTTGACTATTTCCAAGCCGGTTTGCGCCTAACGGGAGCCGCCGGTCCTATGGATTTGGGGGCTCAGTACTTTTACGGGTACCTTCCCACGCCGGCGGCGAACGCCGACCCCACCGCTTTTATTGAAGCGGGATATAAAGTCCCCTTATCCTATAATCGTTATCATCACGCCGGTCTTGACGCGGCTTGGACGCTCGGCGCCTTCGCTTTTCGCGCCGAAGCCGCCCTCAACCTGACCGAGGATATGGCCGGCGACAAGCCCCTTATCTATAACCCCTTCGCGGCTTGGTCCCTAGGCTTTGATCGCGAATTATTCGCCGGTTTTACCTTCAACGCCCAGGGCTCAGGTACTATCCGCCTGTATAACGATAAAGTAGGGAGCGGCGCTTACGATATTGAAAAGGGCCAAGCCCTAAGCTCAACCAAAATCATAATTGACCTTAGGCACAAGCTGTTCCGCGATACGGTGGAATGGGAATTGGCCGCCGTATACGGAATAGAAGATAAGGATTTCATGCTGGCTCCCCGGCTTAGTTGGTATCTAGGCGAAGGCAGTCTTGACTTGGCTTTACGCTGGTTTGGCGGCGATGCCGACGGTGAGCTAGGCCAGTTCGCCGATCGCTCTTACGCGAGGCTTGGCTTCTCGTACAAGTTCTAAACGCGGTGAAAAAAAAGCCGTCCGGCTTTACCGGACGGCTTTTTTTGGCGATCGCTCTTAGATTGAGCAGCCCGCCTTTGATAGGATGGCGTCGCCCCTAGCCTTAAGCTGGTTGGGAACGTCCAAAATCTGATCGGCTACGCCGGTAATCTTATCCATCGCGGACTTAACGTCCTGGTAGTACCCTTCCACCTGATCGATAATTTGCTCAAACTTATCAATCCCTGGAATGCTTGGGAAATCAATATTTAATTTCTTAAGCACAGGGTTAAGAATAGCTTCGGCGGCTTTTTTGACAACCCCGGTGGTGGAGCTGATAGCCTGCTCAACGGTGAAGCTGCCAACAAAAGGAATCTTGATCTTTTTCTTCAACACATCATAGACTTCATCGGTAATGCCCTTGATCTTATCCAGAGGCTTCATCACCTTCTCTATCCCGCTCTTAACGCTGCTTACCACCGACACGCTTTCAGCGATAGCTTTAAGAGTTGCTTCGGATTTATCCTGAACATCGTTGACCGTGTCCAAGCCCTTGTTGAGCTTATCCATGATCTTGTTAATTTCCTTAACGTCCGCTTCCACTTCCTTAATTACCGCCGCGTTGTCTACTTTAAGCAGACAAGCGTCCAGTTTGATCAGTATCTTTCGAACATAGTCAAGGTTGGAACGTATGCTGTCCATGGTGGAAACAACCTTATCCACGCCGGCTTTAACCTTAGCTATAGCTTCGCGGGCGGGGGTGATAACCGGCGCGCGCAACTTTCCAATTTTGGCGGAAACGGCTTTGACCGGCTTGTGGACATAACCCATAGCCGTTCCGGCGACGGTAATAACGCTGCCGACGATGGGTATGCCGCCAAGCGCGCTGGCGGTTTTGGACAAAACAAGCATCTGCTGATCTAATTGCACCACCTTATCGGCGACAAAGTTGAGATCGTCCATACCGGTATTGGCTTTATTAACCATGGCTGATAGAGCGTTCACCCGGGCTTGGGTCCGGTCAAATTCGCCCTGAGTCTGGCCGAGTTTCGCTTCCAGAATTAAAACTTCCCGGGAAACGTAGAGACGGCGGCTGCGAACGGTAGCGTCCTTATAATTCGGTATCCACTTCTCGGCTTCAGTGAAAGCGGCTACGGCTTTATCAACGCTATCGGCGTTCTTAAAATCGGCACCAAGTCTAACGCCGTCCTGGTAATAGTATTCGGCGATACGCTCGGTAACCGCGGCAAAGGCGGCTTGGGCGCGTTGCGAAGCTTCGTTCCACTCAAGGGCTTCTTTGTATTTTCCGTGAGCGGCGATCATATCGTCTATACGACCGCTGCGCTCCAAGGCGGCGCCTTCATCGCAGAGCAGTTCGGCTATGGTATTCTGCGCCCGGGGAATCCCGTCAGCGGCTTCGGTATTATCCCCGTTATACTTCAACGCGTTCTTAAAGGAAGCGATAGCGTTTTTAAGGGAATCAATACCGCCCATCCGCTCTTGATTCAAGCCCTGGGTTAGATAAACGTCAGACAGATGGCTTTTCATGACGGCTTGCCCATCAGAGGCGGCGCCGTTAGCGGAATTGTACTTTAACGCTAAAGCGTAGGCGTCCAAAGCCTTAAGCAAGCTGTCAGGCTCGTTGGACGACTGAAAACCGTCAGCCCAAACCTGGAAATTTTCGGAGATTTTGCGATAATCCTCTTTCTGTTCCTCGGAATCCTTAACGGCGAAAAGCCCAACAACCTTGGACATCAAGCCATTGGCGGAATCAAGATCGCCGGAAGTAATGGCGGCAACGCCGGCTGCGTAGGTTCCTTCCCGGCCAGCGGCTCTAGCCGCTTCCTTTTGGGAAGAATAATCGATTATCTGAGTCGTCCATTCCCAGCTTTTTATCAGGCCGAAGAATTTAGCGTCAGCGGCTATCGGTAGGCCGATTTTTTGAAGGTTATCGTAGAAAGCCTTCAAATCGGAATAAATAAGATAACGCTTTTCCAAATCCACGGGAGCGGCCGATTGTTCGGTTTGCGCTAAATAGGCTAGCGCGCTCTGATTGGCCGTTTCAAAATTGTCGCGAATAAAGGTTTTCGCGGCATCGAATTTTGGGTTTTCCAAAATTGCCCGAGAAGCCGCCGCCAACGCCGTAGCCGGTTGGTTATTCTTGAGGGCGTCACGAGCCGCGTCCAAGTTACCTTGACCGACAGTTGAACAAGCCGCGAGCGCTATAATCGCGGCGATGACGGTCAAGCCTCTCTTTAATCGTAAAGACATATCCACTCCTTCTGAGTCCGGAACAACGCCGCGGGGACGATGAACCGCTTTGCTGTAGTTAATCACACTATAGCAAACGGTTCTTAAATGAACCTTAACACAACTGGAGAAATTTTAAGATTGTGATATCAAGCGGCAGGTTTATTTGCCTTGTACTATATAATATGGAAAGCCTAGCCGCCGAGCTGCCTCAGCTTTCAAATCCCTTTCAGACCGATGACCCGCTTGGCGCCGCCGCCCAGTCGCTTTTTGGGGTTTCGTATCTGTTCCCCTACCAGCGCCTTGTTATCGCTAATCTTTTGGACGCGGCTACAGCCGTCGGCTTACGTTACGTTTTCCCTGATGGTATTGCGTTTCCAGCCTCGAATAGCGATGAGGCAATAACACGGGAGCTGGCTGACCTGGGGAATCAAATAGTTATATTGCCAACGGGCGCCGGGAAATCCCTCTGTTTTCAATTGCCTGCCCTTCTATTCGCTAGGCCCACCCTGGTTCTCTACCCCATTCTTTCCTTAATGGCGGACCAGTATCGGCGGATGAGTGAACGCGGCCTAAAGCCCGCCCTGCTACGTGGCGGACAGGATAAACGCGAACGTTCGTTAACATGGAATAGGCTGGAAACGGGGGATTGCCCTATAGCCATAGCCAATCCGGAAGTACTCCTAACGGAAAAAACGCTCAAGCGTATAGAGTCCTGCCATTTTAGTCATATCGTCATTGATGAGGCGCATTGCGTATGCGAGTGGGGAGAAAGTTTTAGGCCGGCTTACCTTAGACTAGCGGAAATAGTGAGCGCCGCGAAAGCGCCTTTGGTCACCGCATTTACGGCTACCGCCTCTCCATCGGTTTTAGAGAAGCTTCGCCGTTATATTTTTGGGACAGCCAGTACGCGAACGCTTATTGGCGATCCGGATCGTCCCAATATCGCCTATTCCGCCGCGGGTACCATATTAAAGGACCGAAGCGTGATCGAACTGACGCGGAACAAGGCGAAACCGGCCATCGTTTTCTGCTCGTCAAGGGCCAGAACGGAAGCCCTGGCGCGGGAATTGCATAGGACCCTCTCTAATATCGATATTTGGTTCTATCATGCCGGCCTTACACGCGACGAAAAAGACTTTGTTGAAAAAAGCTTTCTCAACAGTGAGAACGGCGTTTTAGTGGCGACCTGCGCGTATGGAATGGGTGTTGATAAACAGAATATAAGGACCGTGATACATCGCGATTGTCCTGGGGGCGTGGAAGCGTATCTTCAGGAATCTGGGCGGGCCGGACGCGATGGCGAGCCAGCCGAGGCCCTGCTGTTATGGGGACCTGACGATTATCGCCGCTTGGCCGCGCTCTCTGACAACACAGAGGATTATCAGCGGTATAAAACGCTACTGTCTTACGCCGAAGACACCCGACACTGCCGCCGGGAAACCCTGCTGAAACTGCTGGGCGCCGAAAGCGCCTGGTGTTCTGGCTGTGACGTATGCCGCGGCCTAGCGAGCGGCGGATTACGCGAGGAAGCCGCCTTTATCGATTTTATCAAACGCAACCGCCGCCGTTATACCATAAAGGAAGCTTCACGCGTGATCGCGGGCGAATACGGCGGCGATTGGGATGAGGATGAAAGCGGACGGGTTTTAAATTACTTGCTGAAAAGGAATACTATTAGCCTATCTTCCTTTCCCTGGAGGGGTTTGCTTACCCTTCATTCTGAAAATGATAAAAAAACTTCATTGATGAGCCGAACGGGGACGCTCAAACCACGCGCTTTTAGGGGCGGCAGATAAATAAACCGCGAAAAGCGGCGTTAAAGCTCTTCCCTATCCATGGAGCTTGTTTCGTCGTCTTCCTCATTGTCTTTTTCTGACAAGCTGTCCTCATTTTGAGCCGCCTTTGAGTAGGTCTTAACCGCGCTGGCTATTCTCCGAATGGGATTTAACGTTTTTAAACGTTTCTTTTTAACCCTAGCGACATAGATAACAAAAGCCACATATAAGATGACGACAACGCTCGCGAATATAACTTCCCAAGATCTGAGGACGCGCCATAATACTTGGAGGAAATCATTAGTGAACACCTATTAATTATCGGAAAAAAAAAACGACCCCAAAAGTGAATTCCGGGGTCGTCGTGTTTTCCGCTCAAAGGTGAGCGGGATACTAATCAGCCGCCATAAACGGCTATCATAACGCCAGCGGCTATAGCGGTACCGATAACGCCCGCCACATTAGGCCCCATAGCGTGCATCAGCAGGAAATTCCCCGGATCGCTTTCAAGGCCAACCTTATTGGAAACTCTGGCGGCCATAGGCACCGCGGATACGCCGGCGGAACCTATCAGCGGATTAATCTTTTCTTTGAGGAAGAGATTCATCAGTTTAGCCACCAGAACGCCCGTAGCCGTAGCGATAGCGAAGGCTAAAAGCCCAAGGGCTACAATGGAGATAGATGAAGGGTTAAGGAATTTTTCCGGCGTCATTTGAGAACCGACACCCAGAGACAAAAAAATAGAAACGATATTCAAAAGCTCGTTTTGCATGGTTTTTGATAAACGGTCCACCACTCCAAGCTCGCGAATGAAGTTGCCTAACATCAGACAGCCGATTATCGGCGCGGCTGAGGGAATAAGCAGGATAGAAAGCACTAAGGCCGCCAGCGGAAATAAGATCTTTTCTACCTTCCCGACATGACGAAGCTGCTTCATGTGTATCTTCCGCTCACTCTCGGTGGTTAGCGCCCTCATAATCGGCGGTTGGATAATGGGAACTAAGGCCATGTAGGAATAAGCGGCGACAGCTACCGTAGCTAAAAGATGGGGCGCTAATTTAGCGGCGATATAAATGGTCGTCGGGCCATCAGCCCCGCCAATAATGGCGACAGCGCAGGCTTCCTTCATTGTAAAGTCAAAACCGGGAATCAAATTGAAGGCGGTAACGCCAAACAAGGTGCCAAAAACGCCAAACTGGGAAGCGGCGCCGAGCAGGGCTGTCTTAGGATTAGCGATAAGCGGGCCAAAATCCGTTAGAGCGCCGATGCCCATAAAAATGATAAGCGGGAAAAACTCGTTCCCAACGCCGGCTTCGTATATGATATTGAGAAAGCCATGGCCTTCCCCCATACCGGCGAAGGGAATATTCACGAAAATCGTCCCAAAGCCGATAGGGATAAGCAACAGAGGCTCAAAATTCTTAGCCGCTCCTAGATAAACGATCACAAAACCAATCACGATCATTAACAATTCCTGCCAACCAAAAACGGTGACGGAATCGCCGGCGGGCGTACTCTTCTCATCGGCGTTGGTGAAAAAAGCGTAAAGTCCGGTGGTCTTGGCTATATTGATAGCGAAGGTCTTAAAAGAAATCCGTGGAACATCCTCGCTGCCTTTAATGATACCGTCAGGATTGGAAAAGGACGCGTAACCCTGAGCGGGGACTTCTGGAGCGAGTTGCTGGGCGGCGACCCTCGTCATAAAGGAAAATACGAAAGCGCCGCAAAGCATGGCTAGGACTATTTTGGTGACGGTTCGGCCGTCCTTTCTAAGATTGAGCATTATATCCTCTTTTAGCGTAATTCAGCCAATACCTGTTGGGCCGCGACCTGGGCGCCAGTTGGAACCAAGAAATGAACGGATCCGGCGGCGGTCGCCTTAATCTCCAATTCCATCTTCATCGATTCGATGATAAGGATCGTCGTTCCCGCCGTCACCTTTTCGCCTTCGGCCACCAAATATCGTAAGACAGTTCCGGTCACCGGCGCGGGGACTACCGTCCCGCCGGAGCTTTCAGCGCTCGCCGACGTGTTGTTAGCCGGAACGGCGGGGCTTGCTAGCGCGGGGGCAGAGGGAGCGGGTGCTGCCACCGCCGCGCCGACCAACTCCGCGACCGCCTGCTGAGCGGCTACTTGAGTGCCAATCGGCACCAAGAAATGAACAGCGCCGGCCTCAGTCGCCTTAATCTCCAACTCCATCTTCATCGATTCAATAATCAGTATGGTCGCGCCGGAAGCGACTTTCTCGCCTTCCGCGACCGAATAACGCATAATGGTTCCAGTCACCGGCGCCGGGATAGTGATCGTGGCGGAAGAACTAGCGGCCGGCGCGGCGGTTGAAGCGCCGGCTGGAGCGATCGCCAGCGTGCCTTCTGGACGGACGACTACATTGTAATCGGCGCCGTTGACATTAACGACATAACGGGCCGCGCTAGCCGCGGGCGTTGAAGGCCGCGCCGCTGGCGCGGCCGCGGGAGCTTCAGCCTCCGCGGTAAATTTCACGGGACCGTCGGGACGCTTTTTAAAGAAATCAGCCGCTACTTTGGGGAACATGGCGTAGGTCAGGACATCCTCCACCGGAACCGAATCGGTCCCAAGCAGCTTTTTGGTTTCCGCTTCAAGCTTATCAAACTCGTTTGGAATATCGTCAGCGGGGCGATGGCTTATTTCCGCCGCCATGGAGAGCGCCGCCAGAGCTTTTTTTACCACTTCCTGATTCTTTGGCGCCGGACACTTTCCATATTTGCCAACCAAAAGATTCATGGATTCGCCCGTCAACTTCGCGTAACGGCCAAACAACACATTAAAGACAGCCTGCGTTCCCACAATCTGGCTGGTTGGGGTTACCAGCGGCGGATAACCGAAATCCTTTTGAACAAGGGCAATTTCCTTAAGGACGGCGTCAATTTTATCTGAAGCACCCTGCTCCTTAAGCTGGCTTTCCAGATTGGACAACATACCGCCAGGCACCTGAGATACCAGTATGCGCGTATCGGCGCCAAGGAAACTGGATTCAAATTTCTTATAGTTTTTACGGATATCGCGGAAATACTCGGCGATTTCCAGTAAAAGTTTTACATCATACCCGCTGTCATGGGGCGTATCCTTGAAGATTTCCACCATGGTTTCGGTCGGGCTATGACTGGTTCCCATAGCGAGAGAGGAAATAACGGTATCAAGAATCTCCGCGCCGGCTTCAGCCGCCTTCACCAAGGTACCAACGGACATACCGGTGGTGGAATGGGAATGAACCTCTATCGGCAAATCGACCGCTTTTTTCAACGCGCTAACCAACTCATACGCGTCAAAGGGTTTAAGCAGACCAGCCATATCCTTGATGCAGAGAGAATCGGCGCCTTCAGCCGCTAATTCTTTGGCTAATTCAACATAGGCCTTAATAGTATGAAAGGGAGTGGTGGCGTAGGAAATAGCCGCTTGAATATGCTTTCCGGTTTTCTTGGCGGCGTCAGTGGCGGCTTTAAAATTACGTGGATCATTAACGGCGTCAAACACACGAAAAACATCAACGCCATTCTTCGCGGCGGCGGCCACGAATTTGGCGACGACATCATCGGCGTAATGCCGATAGCCAAGCAAATTTTGGCCGCGTAGTAGCATCATGATCTTAGTATTCGGCAGAGCCTGTTTAAGCTGGCGCAGACGTTCCCAAGGGTCTTCGTTTATAAACCTGATACAGCTGTCAAAGGTGGCCCCGCCCCAGGCTTCCAGCGCGAAATAACCGACCTTATCCAATTTTGGACAGATCGGTAGCATATCAGCGGTCGTCATACGAGTCGCGAGTAAGGACTGGTGCGCGTCGCGCAGTACAAGATCGGTAAGTTGGACTCTAGCCATTATAGGTACCCCTTAATTGGTCTTACGATATTCGGCGACAGCGGCGCCTATAGCCGCCACGACGGCGGCGTCTTTAGAAGGAGCGGCGGTCGCGACCAGCGGCCGCGGCGCGACATCCTTATCCAAACCGAAGGCTTTAACAAGCTTGCCTAAAGCCAAAACGGTTAATACTAGGATTATTAAAAAACTAAATACGACGGCCATACCTAGCAAGGCAAGGACAGCGCTCTGACCGAACATATCGAAAATTGTCATACAACCTCCCGGAGCGATTGCCGTCGACCATAGCAAGAACGGCGATTTTTGGCAAGCGATGATAAGGAAATACATAAAACCGATAAAGGCGTTAACGAGCGCCGCCAGAAAAAAGCGCGATCAAGAAGCTGAGCGGCGGCTTCCGTTAATGAAAGCATCGCTCGCATAGCCGCTTTGGCTTGCTCCGCGCCAAAGCCATAGTCTATACTAAAATCAACTATAAGACTGGGAGGCCGGCTATGGATCGCCAGCTGCTGGTAGAGCGTGTCAAAACATACATCGATGAAGAACGGGACCCTGGTTTCCGCGACGAAGTCTCCGCCTTGCTTGCCCAGGAAAACTGGACGGAATTGGAGGACAGGTTTTATCGCGACTTGGAATTCGGTACAGGCGGTTTGCGCGGCGTGATCGGCGGCGGTTTTAATAGAATGAATTCCCTAGTCGTGAAACGCGCTACGCAAGGTTTAGCCAATTATATAAAGAAAAGCGTTGGCGGGGCCGGCCTGTCGGCGGCTATCGCCTTTGACAGCCGACGTTTTTCACCTGAATTCGCCCTGGCTGCCGCCTTGGTTTTCGCTGGCAACGGAATAAAAGCCTACCTTTTTAGCTCACTACGCCCCACGCCGGAACTGTCTTTCGCCGTGAGCCGCCTTGGCTGCGCTACCGGCGTTGTCTTGACAGCCAGCCATAACCCGCCCCAATACAATGGCTATAAAGCCTATTGGAGCGATGGGGCCCAAGTCATACCGCCTCATGACAGCGGTATTATCGCCGAGGTTAAGGCCGTGCGGCAAACACGGGATTTAACAGAGGAGGAAGCGTTACAACGCGGCTTATTGGTTCGTATCGATAAGGAAATCGATATTCCCTATGTCGATATGGTCAGGTCAAAATTATTCAGGCCTAACTTGTTCAAGGCTATGGCGGGTTCGGCCACGGTCGTATATACGCCGCTTCACGGCACCGGTGCGCGACATGTGGAAGGCGTTCTTGGCGGACTCGGCCTCCAGGTTGTCACGGTGCCCGAACAGAGAGAACCCGACGGCGAATTCCCAACCGTAGCTTTTCCTAATCCGGAAGAGGCAGCGGCCTTAAAGATGGCGATTGAGTTAGGAACGAAGATAAAGGCGGACGTGGTTATGGCCACCGACCCCGATGCCGACCGTCTTGGCATAGCCGTTCCAGATGCCTCGGGAGCTTTTACCTTAATAAGCGGCAATCAGCTCGGCTCCCTGTTAGCTGATTATATCCTATTATCATTGAAAGAATTAGCCAAGATGCCCTTACGGCCGGCGATGATCAACACCATCGTCTCAACCGGTATGCATAAACAGATCGCCGCTTCCTATGGCGCTGAATGCTTTGAATGCCTTACCGGCTTTAAGTGGATAGCCGATGTTTGGAAACGCAAAGAAACTCAGGGCTATGAAATAGTCCTTGGTACGGAAGAAAGCTATGGTTATTTAGTGGAACGCGAAGTTCGCGATAAGGACGCGATATCGGCGGCCGCCATGACAGCGGAGATGACCTTGTATTGGCGCGATAAAGGGCTAAGCCTTCTAGAACGCTTAGACGAACTATATCGGCGGCACGGTTTTTGGATGGAAATGGGTATATCCAAATATTTTAAAGGCGCTAAAGGCGGCCAGATAATGAAAGGGATAATGGATGGATTCCGAACTTCGCCGCCTGAAAGCCTAGGCGGACTTAAGCTTGAAAAAATACGCGACCTGCTTGAATCGGTCTGGAAATACCCCGCCCAAACAGAAAGACGAGAACAAGTAGAGCTGCCAAAAAGCGATGTCCTACAGTTCTTTCTTGAGGATGGTACCATTGTTAGCGCCAGACCAAGCGGCACCGAACCAAAAATTAAATTTTACGCGACCAGCCGAACGGAAGTTGGCGCTGACGGGATAGCGCCGGCGAGAGAGGCCCTTAAGCGAAAACTGGCTTTGATAGAACATGATATCCGCGCCGTTATCGGCGAATAGACTAGGACACTAATATATGGGCACTTATAAAGAAATTGCCGAGGCCTTCCAGGCGGGAGAAAGCGTCTGTGTCGCCTTTGATTTGGAAACAACCGGTTTAGACCCAAGGCAAGACCGCATCGCTGAGATTGGGGCTATAAAATTCGATAAGCTGGGGCCAATAGCTCGTTTTTCGCTTTTAGTTGATCCAGGCATTCCGATGCCGCCTGAAGCCGCCAAGGTTAATGGAATAAGCGATGAAATGCTTGCGGGCCAGCCTAAATTGGATGCGGTCTTTTCTGATTTCCTTAGCTTCATTGATGGAGCGCTCATTGTGGCACATAACGCCCCGTTTGACTGCGGCTTTATCGATTCCGCCCTAACCCGCTATTCGGAAGCGGCCCGTCGTTTTAACTCCGACAAGCAGGCTTCGTTAATTCTAGACGCGGACTGCGCGAAAGCTGAATCAGCGGAAACTATCAACTTCACTCCGCCCTATTCCAGTCTACCAAATCAAATCGTGGACACCAGGCTTTTCGCGAAAGAAGCTTTTCCCGGGAGACCGAGGTACTCGCTCCAAGATTTAGCCGCCGCGCTTGGCATTATCGCCAAAGACGCCCATAGAGCCGCGGACGACGCCCGGGTTTGTATGGAGCTTTTCTTAAAATGCGTAGAGGCGGTATAACCACAGATAGAACAGAATCTATCAATTAGTCTCCCCTACCGATAACAGATGCTATCAGCAAACCCCGCTGTAACGGCACAGCGTACAATCATCAATATAATACTTCCTATCGATTTAATTTTAATATTTCCTTCAATAATCATGGGATATAATGCCTCTAAAGGGAGGGAGCTATGAGATATTTTATTCTGTCCATCATTATTTTCGCGGTTTTGCCCCTTTCGGCCAGCGCTCAGGAAGCCGTCCTGTCAAAACATGATATTGAGCTGTTTATAGAAACATTTCCGAAAATTAATACCGAACTTACCAAACTGGGCATGGGAATAGATACCAATAATGAAAATTCAAAGCTCGCGGAGGCTTTTGCTCTGTCCGCGAAAAGCACGGCGATATTTACCAAACGGGGCTGGAACGAGGATTACCTAGTTAAGGCCTCGCTAATTTTGCGGGGGGTATACCTACTGGCCGTAGAGGAACAAATACTTGAATCCTCACCCGATATCCAATTGGCGCTTGCCGAACTCGATGAAATCCCACTTAGTCCTTATTTTACGCTTGAAACTAAAAATCAGATGCGTGTCATGATACTTTCCTCAATTGCCACTATGAATCAGTCACTATTTACACAAATGGACAGCATCGCTTCCGAAGATATTGAATTACTTAGGGCAAAAAAGGGGGGACTTAAAGAGATCCTAAACTGGGACGATTGATTTTTTCAAACATCCTTTTAAAACAACCCTAGTGTCCCAAAGCTTTGTTTTCCGCTGTTTTCCTCCTGAACCGATCAAGCGACGGCGTATTTAGGTAGCTTCTCTCCAGCGATCTTCCCTAGCGCCGCTTGATACAACTCCTTCCGCCAAA
>CAZJJK010000006.1:0-16629 GCA_964546285.1 uncultured Treponema sp.
CGGTACGAAGTTTTCCCCACGACCGTGGGGGTGTTTCCAGAGATAATAAATGGCTGGATAATATACGCTAGTTTTCCCCACGACCGTGGGGGTGTTTCTAGCTGTGCAATAATATATATAGATGGAGGTGAGTTTTCCCCACGACCGTGGGGGTGTTTCTCATTCCTCATCCTCACTTCTCGCGTTCTCAGTAAACCGCCCCGGGTTCTCCGGAGACCTTTTAGTCTGGATGTCCTGCCGCTAGCGACAGGACATCCAGACTAACATACTATCGCCCTACCGTCCAAAAACAACAATCGGGCGACAATACCAACCATAATTGCCTACATGGCTCGCCCGATTAACGATTTTGCCCCGAAGCCGTATCGCTCAACTCGTCTACAATGCGATATTCGTATGGGACAGTACGGATCGTTATCCGATTTTTCATTCTTGGTGAATATACGGGGGTGTCAGCTGAAAGACGCGCATTCCCGCCAAGGGCCACGCCGCCTAATCACCTCAGTCTTGAATAATCCATTGATCGTCTCGGCTAGCGCGTTGTCGAACGCGTCACCGACAGTAATGACCAAAACCTCGATCTTGGCCTCAGCCAGCCGTTCGCTATGCCGAATCGATAGATATTGGCAACCGTGATCGCTATGATGAATCAGCGGACCATTCAGTTTCCGTGCCCAAAGCGCCTGTTCGAGGGCGTCCAGCGTCAATTCGGCCTTCGCGTTTCCCGCGTTCCGCTCCGTTTGACGGGCCCACTTGCGGAGCGTTTCCGCCGCGTATCCGATCTTTGCGGTAATCGATTCGATCGCCGCCCACCGCGACTCGGCCGTTTTTGCCTGTTCCGCAACCAGTCTGACCGCCCTCTCTTTGACTTCCGGAGAGTACCTCGTTTCCTTTCCCATGACCGTATCCTCTTAACTTTAATAACTGCTGCCACTTTTGTTGAATAATGACAGAAATACTAATGTTTGTTTAGAGCACGAGTTTATCCTTACCAAAGAACACAATCTTGCGAAGATTCACAACAATGTATATGGAGGAACCAGAGAATAAGGAGGCTAGACTTGATGATTAAGCACCGATGAGGCTAAAAAAGAGCTATCTTGAAGTGCTTGCCTTTTGTTGTAAGCTTAGGCGTGGTTGAACCAAAGACAATAGAAAGAAACCAGACCCGAAGAAACTAATCCTTAGCGAATCTGAGTTTACCATTGAATAAATTATATAAATTCATGCGGAAAAAAGAAGCCCCCTGTCCCCGTTAGTGGTATTATGGTTTGAATCCCTTTCCAACAAAATTGGCAGCAGTGTTCAAACTTTACGGTCTCCAGTAAACCCGAGGCGGCTCATGTCGCCCCCCCGTGCGGGGGCGTGGATTGAAACGGGGCAATTGACAAGCCGGGATAGGCCTTTTCGCAAAAAATGTACCCATTCTTGGGAAATATTTTCCCATAATAGGACTCTAGTGTTGAAGTAAACGAACTGGATTAGTTGTTGTTCTCTGCGTGCTAGTTACCTCTAAGGGCTTTCCTTATAATAGCCCTGTTCGCGTGGATGCTCTCGTGTATATGTATGGAATTTTATATCTATATAATACATGTATTAAATACGATGGACCGTCTGTCGGCATAGAAAAAATTAATGTAAGCGCGAATTTTGGAACAAGCTCCTTTACGGGGATATGGATTTACCGAATATTTATGTATTTTGGCATATATATTGCTTAATATATAGCTAAGGAGCTATACTATGACCCATCCACGTAAAATCGCTACATTCGTTATCAGTTTGCTGATCCTTGTCAACACCGCAACGGTATTTGCCGAGAGTTACGGCGCTGCCGGTGCCGCGGCCGCGGCCGCGGCCGCCGACGGAGCGGTCTCCTTAAGTATCTCGGAAATGCTGCGCTACGCGGTGGAGGACGAATATTTAGCGCGCGCCGAATACGTCGCTATCATGAAAAAATACGATGTTGCGCGGCCCTTTAGTAATATTAAGGAAGCAGAAGACCAGCATATCGCCTGGCTGTCCGATATCTTCGCGGCGCGCGGTTTGGAATTGCCGGTTGATGTCGCCGCTAGCCATGTGGTGGTACCGACGACATTGAGGGAAGCCTATGAAATCGGCGTACAGGCGGAAATAATCAACATCGATATGTACGAGCGCTTCCTTAAAAATCCCTTATTCGCTAATGGCGCTAATGCCGATGTAAAAGCCTTATTCGAACGCTTGGCGAGGTCTTCGGAAAATCACCTAAGAGCCTTCCGCACTCAGTTGGCGAAATATTGATCGAGGGGCGGGAGTATATCCCGCCTTTCTAGGGTCACTTCTCCATCATCCGCCGCGTCACTCCACCTTTATCGTTTTGAACACTCCCTGGGTCTGCGATAGATGGCTCATCAGCCTGGCCGCGCCGTCTGTTGGTTCCGAGTTTTCCACGCGGAGAACGATATGGACGCGGTTAGCTTGGTCCCTTTTGCCCCCGGCCAGATTTACGGCCAGATTATTTCGGGGCGGCTCCTTATCTTCCGGTCCTATAGAGGCGCGTTTCGTATCTTTGGCTGGCTGCTCCATCAGTGGGCCAAGCTCCACGTCAAAGCTGACTTCGACATCCTTTATTCTTAGCGGATTTGTGGATATTAGCGGCAGTAAAGGCGCGCGGTAAAAATCCTCGGCGTCTTGCTCGGCATCTGGTTGGATGGACGGTAACCTTACGACTAGGCTCCTCGGCCGATTATCCTGATCGAAATACCCCAGCAAGTTGGATATTTGATGCCGTTCAATGCTGTCCTGAGCTTCTATCACGGCGTCTGCCAGCGCCTCAATCAAGGCATGTAGTTGAATGTTATCGGCCATGTCTCCTCCTGTCTGGTATCAAAGCCCAGCTTTCGGGTATAGATCCCGGCTAGTTCGCCCGCGCCTTCGTCTCCGCTCAAGTCCCCGTGCGACGCATCTTCCCTTCTTCCAAAACCTTACCGCTATGATCCTTCACAACGTAAATAAGGCTATCTATTTCGATATCCGCCCTGACGCTGATGGAACCCATCAACAGCCTATCGCACCAGCCTCCGCTTGACGCGCTTACCCCAAAGATAAGGGTATCGTCGTCCGCGTTTCTTGGCTCCTCTAGGGTCAGTTCGCAAGAGCGCGGACTGCCGTATCGTAATTTTCGCTCGTTCGGCTTCACTGTCAGAGTGATGCTCGCGTAGCTTGGTTCGGGGGCTGTGCCGGTCCATACGCCTTGGATGGAGTATCCATCGGTGTAGGACATTAACTCATCGGTACCGCCCCTGGCATTGGCGGATGCCAAAGCCAGAAACAGAGCCAAAAATAAGAACGCGTAGACCGCCTTAGCGGAAACGCTTTTCTTGGTCATAGAATTTTCCTCCTGCTTGATCCTTTTGCTATACAAGACCGATCTTATTCCATATCGAACTCACGCTAGCGCCGTTCCGCTGACTCGGCGAGTATTTGCCTTGTCCGTATAGACTGCCCGCTGTCCATAAGGAATCCTTTCTCTGGCAATAAATTACGGAACAGTAAGGCAATGCGTGAGAACGGAGACGCTTTCCCCTTTTGAGTTTCCTGTCGTTCGCCTTCTTCGGCCGGCTCGGGAAAGCGCATTAGGACAGCGCCGTCCAAGCGAACTTCGCCATGAGGATCCTCGGCCCCATCAAATTGTACTTGGATGTGCCACCGTTTCGCCTTTTTTGGAGGAAACTTGCTCTTAGCCGGTATAACAACTCGAAATAGCTTCTCAGCGCCGGGGAACCACCGCTCAGTCAACTCACATTCAAACGACAATGAAAGCCCAGTCACCAGCGGGCGGCAGCATGGACGAAAACTGGAAGCTGGCAGAGAGAGTGTCTCGTCTTCGCTAGCCTCAAAACCGATCTTCGGAACAGTGAAGCAAAGGGTGGCGGCTAAGTCTCCCTCAGCTCCGTCCGTCTCGGCTTGTCGCCTCCGCGCGGCTTCACGGTCTTTTTTAAGCGCGGCTTGCGCGTCCATTAGCGATGAGCGGAAGGCCCAGAGCAAGTCATTAAAACGAGCATTCCGCATACCTGACCCGATGCCATCAAGCATCAAGCCAGATCGGCTTGCGGGGGAAGCCGACATGATACACGATCCATTGGAGCACTACCTGGTGTTCGCCCATCTGCAATACGGCGAAACTTTTTTCCGTCCCGATGATATGGCCCTTGGGCGTATCGTTCAGGCACCTGTTCAACAAAGCGGCGGCTTCCTCTATTTCTTTGGCCGTACACATACGCCCGGGGTCGCTGCTCCCAACCGTGATTCGTTTGACGTACTTTACTTCAGTGAGGTCAATCATTTCGCCCTTTATTTTTAAGGACCGGTAACGCTTAACAGCGCCCCGGATCCAGCGGGAGAAAGCCGCTCACGGCTCCCGCCTACTGGACCCCGCGCTCGTTTTACCCTACGCGGGCAAGGCCGGCACTTCCTTGGCCGGTCCAATCGCTCTGGGGGCGCAAGCCGTCTGTAAGATGTCCAATACTCTGGATAGCCCTTCTGGCATACCCTTGTCTTCCGCGTGGACTTGGACATGGTACTTGGCGGAGTTATCCGAAGAACGGGTATTCTCCTGGTGGGTCGCCACCGAGCCATGTACCTTCACTTTCGCCTTGAAACAGCCCCACCCGACGGACATTTCGGCATCGAGCGTAGCCGCTTTGTCGCTAGATTCCTTGGTTGAGGATGAAGACTTTACTTCCATATCGAAGGTGATATCCACTTGGGTGATGCTGAGGTTGGGTACTTTCACGATAGCGAGCAAGGGTACGCAAAGTTCGACTTCCTCCTCCCTTGTCGAGCCGGCCTCTCCTGGTGTCTTTGCTGGATCATCCACCGGTCTCTTGAATCGGAACGTCGCGGTCCTGGTGCCGCCGCTGTAAGGATCAATCGAGTCTTTCGCGGGCGGCAGGAAACCGATCACCTTGATAAAATCCGCCGTAGCCTGGGCAAGTTTGACCTGCGCCTCGCAAGCGGCGTTTAGCGGACCGCCGATAAGATCGCCCATCGGCAAGCCTTTGAATTGATCGGACATGTTGACAAGATCATCAGCCATTTCGAGGTTCTCCTTTTTGATGTTATGACTAAATAACATCCTTGGTGTGTCCCAACTGGTAGCCAGCTGGCCCTCATACAGCGATGAATACAAATTTTAAGTGGAGAGTTAATATAAGACTAAGTCGATTCGCTTCTAAATACAAATAATATAATAGTTATTTTATGGCTTTTTCGGGATTATAAT
Organism: uncultured Treponema sp.; assembly: GCA_964546285.1. Lineage (GTDB taxonomy): Bacteria > Spirochaetota > Spirochaetia > Treponematales > Breznakiellaceae > CAZJJK01. The sequence goes on from CAZJJK010000006.1 coordinate 5,267, forward strand.
CGGTAGCTCGGCATCAGCCGCCAAAATCCTAGCCGAATTCCCTGATATAGCGATATTTTGGAAATAGTTCTCACTTTGCGCTTTTCATTATATTCGGAGGCGCCTGTATGCTGCATGAGATTATTAATGTGCGTCAGATATCTGGCGACAAAAGCCGCAGGTGGTGGTTTGATGAGTACTTTGATCTTATCGTCTGGTACGAGGATGATGGCCACGCGTCCGGTTTTCAGCTCTGCTATGACAAGAAGGGTTACGAGCGGGCGCTAACCTGGAACGAGGGGAAGGGGTATCTTCATACGGGCATTGACGACGGCGACAGCTTTGGCGGAGGCAACAAGATGAGCCCCATCCTTGTCGCCGACGGATTGTTTGGCAAAGAAGCGGTGATAGCCCGTTTCAAAGAGGCTTCCGGCGGTCTAGAAGAGGGCGTTTTCTCCCTCGTCATGGAAAAAATGGGGGCCTATCCAGAGAGTAGTTTCCCCGCCATTGATAATGCGCATGATTACAGGCTGCGGTGAATACGCTAGTCTAATATGGCTTTCCGTTTATTGTCTTGATACGCGATATTTCTCAGAAAAACAGACTCACTGTCGAGGTTCTTGCAAAAGTCGGTTACTTTCGCAAGAACCTCTCACAGTTTTATTGCGAGGATTATTATCTACATACAATACAAATAATAGCAATAAAACTGCGCTTGCCATTATTGTTGGCTTTTAAAAGTTGAAGACTTTTGAAAGCGCCTCTGTCAAAAGGCATAATCGCTCTGGCTAATCATCACCGTTTTATCGTATCGCGTATGTGGCGATTCGATATAACGAAAGTCTGATCCAAGGTGGCAATTCATTGAATCCTTCTCTTTTGGATCGCTTTTGATCTTGCGGGTCTTGTTATATAAACACTTTAAAAACGTCATCGGGAATGCTACTCTCAGCTTAAACGTCATTAACTGCTGCCAATTCTGTTGCAACCTGGGACCGCTGATTTGCATAATAAACAGAGATGGTTTAAATACAGTCGCGCTCCATCCGCTGGTATTCCTATTTTTATTTACTTGGCAGAGCAATGCATAAAGTCATTGGGGCTCCTCTGCTACTCTGTGTCAACATACATATGCTTTTTACCAAGCCTAGACGCTCGGTACTATAGGGATAATATTGGACAGAAAATGTCAGCGCGGAGCTGATTCCCTATCAAAAGCTCTGAGTGTTTATTGTAATATTATGTTGAATAAGAAGGTATGCTTAAAGTATTCTACAACAAAATTGGCAGCAGTAGATAAAGGTCATCCTCTGAGCGAACGTTATTGTCACAATAGGAAGGAAAACATGTATGTATTAATCGGCGGCGGCGAGCTGGGCGATGGGGGAACGATGCCGATAGACGCCGCCATCGTGAAAACGGCGAATAAGACGGGAGCCGCTTTCCTCTTCATCCCCACGGCCAGCCGCGATGCGGAGGACTATATCAGGCAGGCGGCGGCGGTATATGGCGACGCGCTCGGTTGCCGCTGCGACTGTCTAAGGTTGAGCGTGGAGACGGATAGCCGGCTCATCGAGGAAAAAATAGAGAAGGCCGACATTATCTATGTCGGCGGCGGTGATACGAAATATTTGATACGGACATGGAAGGAATGCGGCCTTCCCCGGCTCCTTCGCCGCCAGGCCGATAGTAAAATTCTCTGCGGCCTCAGCGCCGGATCCATCTGCTGGTTTGAGAAAGGCATCAGTGACGCGAATAAGCTGGAGGCCGAGGATTGGGAGTATTGTTTAGCGGAGGGGCTTGGTTTTTTGCCCGGCATCCATATGCCTCATTTGAATGAAAGGGAAAGCGAAAAGCGCTATCTTGATTTTATCGCCAGAAACGACCTTTCCTTTATCGGCATAGACAACGACTGCGCCCTCGTCATAGACGGCGGCGTTTATAGGCTGATTCGCGCGCGGGCGGACAGCGCCGCCTACCGTATCAGAACGATGGCCGGCCAGGTGGAAAAAAGGCCGATAGCGGATTTGGGGAAAACGGAGGAGCTTTTCGCGCCATGGGAATGAAAAATTGAGGCTTTTGCGCGTGTCGGCGGAAAACGCCGAGTATCAGATAATCCGGGCGTTGAAGACTAAGCGGGCCAAGCGGGCTAAGTTGAACGAGGTATTTATTGAGGGGATAGAGCCGATAAAACAAGCTCTGAGCGCTGAGCTACCCTTGACGCGGATCATCTTCCGCGATTTTTCGTGTTTGTCGGACTGGGCCAGAACGTTGATAGAAGCGAACAGAGAAGCGGCGGCCATCGAGATGACTGACGAATTGTATCTAAGCTTATGCGACAAGGAAAACCCGTCCGAACTGCTCGTAACGGCGAGGGTGCGTCCGCCGCGTCTGGACGCCCTCCTATTGCCGGATAAGCCCTTCATCCTTATTTTTGATAGACCGAGCGACCTCGGCAATTTCGGTTCTCTCACGCGTTCGGCCAATGCTTTCGGGGTGGATGCCGTGCTTGTCGTTGGCCATGGGGTGGATTTTTACGATCCTAAGGTGATCCGCTCCAGTTTGGGTGGGGTTTTTCATACCATCATTGTTTCCGTCCCGTCTATGGTCGAGCTGGAGACGTGGCTGAACCAGCAAAAAAGAAAAAACGGCATGGAGCTGGTCGGAACCGATTCCTCGGGGAGCGTGCTTCTCGCGGCGAAGCCCCTGCGTAAGCCTATCGCGATAGTTCTGGGAAACGAGGCCAAGGGAATGAGCGTGGCGCTCAAAGCGCTGTGCGACGCGGTCGTACGCATCCCGCTGTCGGGCCGGGTGAATTCGCTCAATGTCGCCTGCGCGGGGACGATCTTTCTGTGGGACGTATATAAAAACAGCTTGGCGGAAGGGGAAATAAAACCATAACCCACGCTATTATATGACAATGCCTCATTTTTCGGTCGTTTATTAGTTGGAATAATTTTGACAGAACAATAAAAGCCACATACAATTAAAAAGATTATTTCATCTGGTGTCGCGTTATGTATACCAGGCAATGTCTTTGTGAAAAGGAGTGTTGTGTATGAAAAAGAAAATTATCGCTGTATCGCTGGTCTTACTGGCCTTATCCGGCTTCTTATTCGCCGAGGCGCAGCAGGAAATTGGACCAAGCGGCCCATCCAAAGATACCATTATCTATGGGTCAACCACCCAGCTTAATGGCGATTTTTTTGACGGCTGGACCAACAGCGCGACTAACGCCTATCTTAAAGCCTTAATGGGAGGCTACGAGACAGTAGCTTGGACTTATGAAGGCAGTTATGAAATTAACAACATCGCCGTCCAGTCGTTTAATAAGACGACGAACGCCGACGGTTCGGAAACCTACACCTTTGAGATAGTGAAGGATCTGGTCTATAACGATGGCAGTCCGATCAACGCCAAAGATTATGTCTTCAGCGTTCTTTATTCCTGCTCGCCGGAAGCCGTGGCGATTGGCGCCACCTATGGTAGCGGTTCAGAGTATGTCGGCTACGAGGATTTCCACGAAGGGAAAACCAAGACCTTCGCCGGCATTCGGCTTATCAATGACTACTCGTTCTCCATCACGGTCAAAGCCGAAGAGTTGCCCTATTATTTCGCGCTCTCCCTGGTATCGGTCGGGCCTCTCCCCATCAAAGTTATCGCCCCTGGCGTGGATATCACAGATACGGGCAAAGGCGCCACATTATCGGCCGCCTATACCACCGAATTGCTTCAGAAGACGATCCTGACCGAAGGCACCGGCTATCGCTACGCGCCAAAAGTTACTTCAGGTCCCTATCAGTTTGAAATTTACAACGCGGCGGATTCCACCGCTTCCGTCGTCATAAATCCGAAATTCAAGGGCACCTATGACGGCACCAAGCCCTCCATTCCTCGACTCACCATCAAGCTAACCACCACCGCCACCCAGATGGACGAACTCAAAACCGGCGCCGTTGATATGGTCGCGGGGATTTCTGGCGGAACCCAAATTGGCCGCGGCTTGGACCTGGTTGACGAAAAGATCGTGAATTACGCGAGCTATCCCCGTTACGGCTACGGCAAGATCGCCTTTGCCTGCGATTTCGGCCCCACCCAGTTCTCCGCCGTCCGTCGGGCTATCGCCTACTGTCTTGACCGCAACGAATTCGCCCGTCAGTACACGGGCGGCTACGGCATAGTCGTGAACGGCTACTATGGCGCTTCCATGTGGGAGTATAAGGAAAATAAAGCCCTGCTTGATTCCACCCTCAACGCCTATGCCTACAATCTGGTAAAAGCCGAGGAAGAATTAGTGAAGGATGGCTGGACCCTGAATAAGGACGGTAAAGCCTATGTGAAGGGAACGGATACCCTTCGTTACAAACTGGTAGACGGCCAGCTAATGCCGCTGTCCATTGAATGGGCGAATACCGCGAATAATCCGGTTTCCGACCTTATCTCCACCATGCTCGTGCCGGAAGTCACCAAGATCGGTATGGAGATCAACGGAACCACCGTGGATTTCGCCGTCCTCCTGAATCATCTCTATAAGGAAGGCATAGAGAAGCCGGTCTATGGAATGTTCAATCTGGGTACCGGTTTCAACACCACCCAGGCGTACTGGTACTATTACTCCACCGACCCCGAGTATTTCGGCCAGTACAATACCAACTTCATTTCCGATGAAAAACTTGAAACTATCGCCAAGGACATGAAGCGGACCGATCCTTTGGATAAGGCGGGCTGGGTGAAAAAATGGATAGAGTTCGAAAAACAGTGGAATTATCTCTTGCCGGATATTCCTCTGTATTCGGATATGTATCATGATTTCTTTACCCCGGCCTTGGTTGATTACGAACCCCTTTCCACTTGGGATTGGCGCTACGCGATAGTCGGGGCGACGGTAAAATAGGCTCTTTCTGAAAAATATAAGCGCGGCCATGGATGCGTCCATGGCCGCGCTTTCCTTAAATTTGATCTTCCGAGGGTGTCCCCTTGCTCAAATACACGATAAAGCGCTTGTTTTATATTCTTGTGGTGTTCCTCATCGCTTCCGTTTTAATTTTTATCTTGTACAAGAGCGTACCGGGGGACCCTGTCCGTTTGATGCTTGAGGGAAACAAGCAAAGCATGAAGCCGGACGAATACGCGGCCGTATACGAGGCGACGCGGATAAAAATGGGCTTGGACCAGCCTATTCCCGTGCAGTATCTTAAATGGCTGACCAATACGTTCCGAGGGGATTTTGGCTATTCCCTGCAGCAGAAAAAACCGGTCGCTCAGGTTATCGTTCAGCCCATGAAAAATACGATACTTCTAAATATCTGCTCTCTTATCCCTATTTTCCTTATCACCGTCCCCTTGGGTATCGCCACCGCGGTACGGAGGGGCTCGCGTTTCGATAACGCGGTGCAGATTATTACGATAATCGGCTACAGCCTGCCCTTTTTCGTTATCGCCCTCTTGTTTATTTTCCTTTTCGCCGTAAGCATCCAAATCTTTCCGATAAGCGGCGTCCAGACGCCGAATATTCAAGGAAACGCCTTTACCCTGCTTATGGATAAACTCTACCACATGGCGCTTCCCCTCCTTACTATCGTATTCACCTCGCTTGGCGGCCTGACACGCTATGTCCGGGCGACCATGATTGACGCTCTTCGGATGGATTATATCCGAACCGCGCGCGCGAAGGGGCTTACGGAAAAAGTCGTTATCTATTCGCACGCTTTTCGGAACGCGCTCATTCCCTTCATTACGATAATGACCGGATGGTTCATCAGCATTTTTTCCGGGTCTGTCGTTATTGAACGGACCTTTTTATGGAACGGCATGGGCAAACTGATTATAGACTCCCTCAACCAGCAGGATTTTGCCGTTTCGCTCACGATGGTCATGTTCTACCTGATCCTGGCCCTTGTGGGTAATCTCCTCATGGACTTGAGCTACGGACTCGTGGACCCCCGAGTTAAATTGGATTGAGGAGCGCGACAAAAATGACCACCAAGAAAAACCGAGGCTCCACCTTTGGCGATGTGTTGCGGATTCTTTTTTTAGGCCAACGCCACACAAAACTGTCCCTGCTTGAGGAAGAGCAGATGCGGAGTCCGTACCGGACCATGCTGAGAAATTTTTCCGAGAAAAAGACCGCCATGCTCGGCGTGTATATATTCGTCTTTATTTTTCTTTGTTGCTTTATTCTTCCCCTATTCTTCCCGGCCGATATCAGCTTTCAAGACCCGACTCAGCAGAACACCAGGCCGACCTTATCGTTCTTGAAGGTTCCCTCGGCGCTGAAAAACAACGCCTCTCAGATAGAGGGCGGTTCCGTTTTCGGCGTTGGATTAGATAAGGACGGCAAGCTGTACCAATGGGGCAATCTCAGCGAGAAGCTTAAGGCGGTGCCGTCCAACATGGGGAAATTAATCGATATCGCAGCCGGTCTGGATCATGTGGTGGCGCTCGGCGCCAACGGGAAGGTCTATACCTGGGGCAATAATCGCCTTGGCCTGAATATGATACCGATGGAACTGATGAGCGCCACGGTAAAAGATGTTGTGGCTGGTCATCAAATCTCGCTCGCGCTGGATACGGCGGGACAACTCTATTTGTGGGGAAACGAGAATATCATCAGCATCCGTCCGGGAGACGTTCAGGGTAAGATTGACCAAATAGCGCTCAACACGACAACGGCTATAGCGCTGACTAAAGATAAAAATGTGGTGGTTTTGACGAACAAAGAAACGCCCTTTCATTATATACCGGACGCGGTGCGGGGGCACGCTGTCCAGATCGCGTCCACCGACCGGGCGGCTATCGCCCTAACGGACGACGGCAAGGTTCATGTGTGGGGCAACGACGATTATGACGTCAAGACCATCCCTGAAGGAATCCAGGGCAAGGTTGTCCAGGTTTCCGCGGGGAGGGGCCACTTTACCGCCCTGTTGGGCGACGGAACGGTGCGGTCCTGGGGTTGGAACTACTATGGCCAAACGAACGCGCCGGTTTTGAAAAATATAGAGAGCGTCTCCGCCGCTTATTTTCAAAATTACGCTATAGATAAGAGCGGCACGGTCCATAGCTGGGGCTTGAAAGGGTATCTCATGGGTACCGACCAATACGGCCGCGATACCTTTTCTCGCCTTCTGACCGGCGGCAGAGTGACCCTGACTATCGGCGCCATCGCCGTCGTCATCGCGGGCTTTATCGGCATAATCATCGGTTCGATATCGGGCTATTACGCCGGCTCCATCGATATTTTCCTGATGCGTTTGGCGGAAGTCGTCAATTCCATCCCCTTCCTTCCCCTAGCTATGATTTTATCCGCCATCGTGGGCAGTAAGATTTCCGAGACGGGGCGGATGGCCATGATTATGGTTATTTTAGGTTTATTATCCTGGCCGGCGCTTGCCCGCCTGGTCCGCGCTCAGATACTCCAAGCCAGGGAACAGGAATTCGTCATCGCGGCCAAGGCGATAGGCATTACGGAGCTTAAAATCATTTTTCGGCATATCCTACCCAATGTCATCACCGTGGTTTTCGTTAATTTGACCTTGAGTTTCGCCACGTGCATGCTCTATGAATCATCTTTAAGCTATCTCGGTTTTGGGGTGAACGAGCCGAACGCGACTTGGGGAAATATGCTTTTCGGTTGCAACGATTCCACCATCATGGCGCAATACTGGTGGCGTTGGGTGTTCCCTTCTATCGCTTTAAGTCTTTGCACGATAAGCATAAACATGGCTGGCGACGGGATGAGAGACGCGATAGATCCTAAATTGAACGATAGATAGGGGCGCTCAATACCATGGCATTACTTGAACTTAAAGATTTACACACCTACTTCACCACCAAACGCGGCATCGTTAAGGCCGTGAACGGGGTTTCCTACGCGGTGGACCAGGGTAAAACGCTTGGCGTGGTTGGCGAAAGCGGCTGCGGCAAATCGGTTTCCGCCATGAGCATCCTAAAACTGCTTGACGGGAACGGTTATATCGATTCTGGGGAGATTTTTTTTAAGGGGCGTGAGTTAACGCGCTTATCCATAGATGAAATGTACCTAATCCGGGGCAACGCTATTTCCGTGATCTTTCAGGAACCGATGACCTCGCTCAATCCGGTCTTTACTATTGAAAAACAGATATCGGAATCCTTCATGGTTCACCAGCGCATGACGAAAAAACAAGCCGCGGCGGAAGCGGTGAAGATGCTGAGCGATGTGAAGATCCCCAATCCCGAGCAGGTCGCCAAGCAGTATCCCCATCAGCTTTCCGGAGGTATGCGCCAGCGGGTCATGATAGCGATGGCTTTGGCGTGCAAGCCGGACCTGCTGATCGCCGACGAACCGACTACGGCGCTGGATGTGACCATTCAGGCTCAAATCCTTAAGTTGATGAACGATCTTAAGAAAGAAAAGGGAACCTCCATCCTGTTTATTACTCATGATTTGGGCGTTATTAGCCAAATGTCTGACGATGTCGCCGTGATGTACTGCGGCGAGGTGGTAGAGATGGCGCCGGTGCGGACTATCTTTACTGATGCCGTTTTCTCTCATCCCTATACGGAAGGTCTCATGCTTTCCATACCCCGTTTGGAAACCCCTCCGGACGCGAAACTGGAGGTCATCCCCGGCGTGGTTCCACATCCGCTGGATCTGCCGCCGGGCTGCAAATTCGCGCCCCGGTGTAAATCGGCCACCGAAAAATGCCGACGGGAAGAGCCCCCCCTCCTTCTGGTGGAGGAAAAGCACCTGGTACGTTGCCACTATCCCAACAAGGCGAAACGACATGAACGATAAAAAGCCGCTTTTCAAGATCGTCAACCTGAAAGAACATTTTCCGTTAAAGAAAAAGCACCTTACCGTTAAGGCGGTGGACGGCATCAGCCTGGAAATTTACGCCGGTGAAACCTTAGGTCTGGTCGGCGAGAGCGGCTGCGGCAAATCCACTTTTGGGCGAGTCCTGTTGCAGTTGTATAAGCAGACCGATGGCGAGATCATGTACTATGGCCGGTCCTTAAACGATATAGCGCCAAAGTATGTGGAAAAGACCCTAAAACAACTGGAAAAACGAAAACGCGAACTCGCCAAGCTGGAGGCTGTAAAAGCTTCTTTGTTCAGCGAAGTCTCCATTTTGGAGAGCAAGGCGGCGGGAGACGAGGCTCATGGAGAAAAGGGAGCTTTGTTCAATAAGAAGAATGAGGCGAACGCGGCCGAAAAAGCCGCCTACAACGCCTTTCTCAAATTGGTGCATCTGACGGGCGGCTTGCTTTTGGTCGATGATCCAAACGTGGTTTCCCAAGCCCTGCTTAAGGAGTATTATCTCGCGCGCGAGATACATGAGCTCAACGAAAAAATCATCGACCTTAATCTTGTTATATCCGAGCTTCAGGGAAAAATAGGGATAGCGGCCAAGCGGAATAAGGCTGATGCAAAAATAAAAGCGAAAATCGCCTTGGCGGAGAATAGGCTTAGTCAGATACGCGCTGATATAGCGCGGCTTTCGGGCGTCCTCGCTGGCGTCCAAAGCGAGCTTGATACCCTTCGGTCCCGGTTTTCCTCAAAACCTCTTTTCGCCGAATACGAAAAATACCGGGACGGCGGGATTAACCTTTCGCGGCTCAGCTATAGCGAAATGCGGCTGTTGCGCAAGGATATGCAGCTGATTTTCCAGGATCCCTATTCATCGTTAAATCCCAGAATGTCGGTTGGTCAGATAATAGGGGAGGGCCTTAAGGCCCATCGTTTCTTTAAGATCAACGGCGAACCCATGCAAAACTACGTGATGAAGGTGATGGATAACTGCGGACTCGCGCCCTATATGATTCACCGCTATCCTCACCAATTCTCCGGCGGTCAGCGGCAGAGGATAGGCATAGCGCGGTCTTTGGCTCTGAACCCAAAATTTATCGTCTGTGACGAAGCCGTCTCCGCCTTGGATGTGTCCATCCAGGCTCAGATCATAAATCTTCTCCGTGAACTAAAAGTTAAGGATGAACTGACCTACCTCTTCATAACTCATGACCTCGCGGTCGTGAAGTATATCAGTGACCGGATCGGCGTCATGTATATTGGAAACCTGGTTGAGCTGGCGCCGTCCACGCGTATCTTTGAGAACCCCCTCCATCCCTACACCGAAGCTCTTTTGGCCGCCATCCCCTCCACCGATCCGGACCGAAAAAGTGCTCCGGTCATTCTGGAAGGCGATATACCGAGTCCGATCAACCCGCCAAAAGGCTGCAAATTCCACACGCGCTGTCCCTATCGCACCGACATCTGCGATGTCGTGGAACCGGTTTGGGAGGAAAAAGAAAAAGGGCATTTTGTGGCGTGCCATCATCCGCTAAAGCTGAAGCCAGGGGTGTAGCGTGTTGCCTTTTTTTTCAAGACTCAATAGCGTTCTGAATATTAAGAAGATTGAGGAACGGCATAGGACGGAAGAAAAGGAGCCCCTTGAAAAGGGCGATCTTCCGGCTATGTTGATCGCCGCCTTCATCGTCTTCGCACCGGTGATACTTCTTCTTATCCTTATTACCTGGCTGCTGTCGCGTTTTTTCCTTAGGTAGGCATAGCCGGGGGAACATTGGGGCACTTACCGTTTGAAATGGTGAGGAAGCGCATGCTATCGAGACAGCTTATGTATAACAGCGCTGGATGAATTTAGTTATAGAGCGCGCTTCCTTTTTATGACAATTCAGAGGCGAATTTTTACAAACGGCCCTCATCCCCATTAGTGCCACGCTAGCATTTACCGCATAGTCAAGTTTCATAGACGCGATCGCGCCATATCCTGTTGGAGGCCTCATGGTATCCGGCGAGCAGCCCCCCTGTCGTTTTTTACTCCATTCGCCGATGATCGCGCGCTTATTCCCTCATGATTCCCAGCTGTCATTAAGCCACAAATATACAAGCGCGAAAACGCTACGCGTACCCGGAGGTTCAGCGTGAAATTATCCAAACAAATCCTAGTCGCCGCTATAGCGGCTCTTATTATTGGTTGCGAACCACCGATTCCCCCGGGGAGCGGCGATACGCCCGTCACTGGAGTGAGCCTGTCTCAGGCAACGCTCAGTCTCGCGGTCGGCGGCAATGAGACCCTCACGGCGACAGTGGTACCGTCCGACGCCACGAACAAGAACGCGACCTGGACCTCGAGCGACCCGACTGTCGCGACGGTCTCGGCCTTGGGTGTCGTCACGGGCGTGGCTGAGGGGACGGCCCTTATCACGGTGAGAACCCAGGACCAGGGTAAGACCGCGACCTGTAGCGTGACGGTGATCGCGGCTCAGCCGGTCACGAGCGTCACCCTCTCCACCGCGTCGCTCAGCCTCGCGGTCGGCGCGAACGAGACCCTCGTCGCGACCGTAAGCCCCGCCGACGCCACGAACAAGAATGTGACCTGGACCTC
>CAZJJK010000006.1:16729-36652 GCA_964546285.1 uncultured Treponema sp.
TGCGAGGTAACGGTGATCGACTCGCGCGTCGCCGCGGTGCAAGCCTTGGTAAAAAAACTGCCGGAACTGAAGGTCGTGGCGCCCGCGAGTCTCGCGGCCCGCTCCGCCTCGCGCTCGATCTCGCGTTCGTCGCGGGCGGTTGACGCCGGCTTGTTCACGGTATTCCCGCCTGAGACGCCTTCCTACAACACCTCCTCTCGTCTATGGGGGATGAATAATCTCAAGGACGGCTTGGACACTAGCCTCTGGGCCAAGAACCTGATCATCGATGCCCTCAAGTTGTACATCGAGTATGACGGATTGAGTTTCGAGTCGCCGCTCTTCAAATCCGGCGCAAATTCGGATGATACCGAGCGCTGGTTCAGGAGTATGAAGCTTTCCGAGCTCGAAGCCGGCGGATATAGAATCTCGATTACTGACCTTGAGGTCACGAAAGACGGCACTACAGGCCCTTGGGGCAGCCCTTCGTGCAACTGGAGCATCTATGACCTGAGCGAGAACGAGATCGGGCAGGTCAAGATGGATGTATGGAACGCCAGGCGCGCGGCCTCGGCGGTTTCCGGCGATTCGGTCGACAGCTCTACTTTTACGTATGCCGATACCGATTACGACTATTTCCACTACGACGAGAGCAGCGGGACCTTGTTCGTATTCTTACCCGGTAGCGTTTCGGCTTCCGATTATTATTGGAAAGCCGTGACGACTGGGGACGAGCGGGAGGTGTTCTGCCAGATCAAGGAGAACCTGACAGAGGCGGAACAATACAGTGATACTTTTTACTACATGTGGGGAGACGATACCGATGGAATCATCGCGGATTATTCGCGCCGCAACACGAGCGGTACTACTTCCAGCATGGCGGAGGATTACCTCACCGATCTGTCGGGGAACCCAGCCACCTTTATCGGCGGCAAGAGGAACAATGATTACGTGAATGGCAGCGACTACGAAACCCTTCTTTCAAACGCCGTCTACGAATGGCCCCTCGACCTCCTTGAGGTCGCGGATTCGACTAAACAGCTCGTGCGCTACTTAGATGGAAGCAGCTATTCCTTCTATCTCACCGACGCGGGCGTCGATCATACGACCTTCAATCCCTTGGACTACACAGCCTTCGGTGTCGAATCAGTAATCTTTCCGAGTTCCTCTGTGAACAGCGACACTCTCGGCGGCCTCACCAAGGTTTCCGTCTTCGATCCCGCAAACAGTACGAGTACCGACCTGTACTGCTACTGCGACGACAGGGCGGATACGAGTTTCCAGCCTGCGCACACCTTCGTTATCGACGACGGAATCGCCCAGAAAGCCGCGGTCATCTCCACGAAAGCCGAAGGATGGGTGAATCACGCGGTAGCTATGGACGGGGTGAAGGCGAGCGCGCGGCTGGACCTGGGTCTCATGCCCACGATCACAATCGACCTTTCGACTCTCGAGAGTAATTAGGAGTAACGACAGATGAAAAGAAGCAAGCTGAAACCGATCGCGATACTCTGCCTCGCCGCGTTTTCCCTCCTCGCTCTTCTCGGCTGCCCGCCGGTCACGGCGATAGACGAGCTGACGGGCGGGGCGGAATCGATATCACCCCGCATTGAGATCTACGAATATGATGAACTCAAGGCCGCCTATTCACTTGACGACGAGGGCAAGGTCGTGGCTGCCAGGAGCCTCGGTAGTTATGGCGACTGGTCGTCCCGGAGCTACGAGTACGGTTCCGACGGCCAGGTCCGCTCCGTGTCCGAATCCTTCGACATCAATACGGTGGTGAACTCCCGAAGCTACTCCACGAGCCGAAGCCTCAGCCGCTCCGGCAAGGTGGAGAGCATTCAATACACGGTCGCCGAAAGCTCGAACCTCACGAGCCGCGCCTCGACAACCTGCGACTACCTGGTCAGCTACACGTATGACGAAGCCAACAAGCTGGTGAGCATCGTCATGGAAGACGAGTTCGGCAACCAGGAAGTCAAGAACGTCGGCCGTCCCTGTTACTCGGATGAGGAAATAGAATCCGGCGAGATCGCGCGGGCCCTGGGCGGCCATAACCAGCCCGAAACAACGGTCCGTCAGGAAATTGACGCGGGCGAGGGACGGAGCCCTAAGACCGCGAGCGGCGGTTTCGAGGGCTGCTATATCGAGTACGGCGCCGATGTCCTGGACTATAGGCCCGCGGGCATCCCCGAGGCGTTTTCCCGAGGCGTCGACGTGAGCGTTCCGATTGACCAGCTTAGGGAAGGCCAGGTCTTCATTGACGAGGCGGGAATCGCGCGCAAGCTCCTTCGTATCGAACAAAAGGGATCGACCCTCGTCTATCATACCCGCCGTCCCGATATCGAAGAAGTGTTGACCGACCTCTACCTGCCGGCGACCTCGATCGATTTCAATGATATGGATCCCATGGGCGAGCTCATCTCGGACGATGTTACGGTTACGCAGAACGGCTCCGCCCCGGCCAGAGCTGTCGACGGCGACTGGAAGCTTGATACGAGCGGACTGGGGACGAGTTTCGGCATCAACCAGAAGGTGAAACTGGGTGACAACGGCGCGGCCAACTTTAAACTTGAGCTTTCTCCTTCCGTCAGCCTCTACCTCGATTACTGTTTCAAAAACGGTACGAAGAGACGGCCGAAACAGAGCTGGGCCAAGCTGGAGGCCGAACTCGGTATTGAGGTCCTTATCGGCTTTTCCGTGTCGGGCGAGTGGGACAAGAAGATCCCCATCTACATCAAGGGAAAAGAAACCAAGTTCGCGACGATGCAGTTCGGGCTCTTCTTTATCCCCTATTTCAAGGGCGAACTATCATCGAATTTCAAATACGAATATGTCTTCGGATACAAGAACAGAGCCGAGGCCATGGTCGGAAATCTTAAACCTCAAAGCGTTTCCTTCCCCGCGCCGGCCGAGATCAGCAACAGCATGAGCTACGGCTTCGATCTCAAGGCCGAACTGGAGGCTGGCGCGAAGTTCCTCGCTCTCGGCGGCGAAATGACTATTCTAGGTATCACCCTGGTGGAAAGCTACCCGGGCGCCGGCGTCTACGCTTCCATCTCGGCCGAGATGCACATGGCCGAGGAGAAGGTGAACGGCGTTTCAACCAAGAAGGAAGCCTGGCTCAGGGGCACGGGCGAGATCGGCGCCTTTATCGAGGCGAGTATTTCGTTCTGGAACGGCAAGTTCTACCACACCTTCATAAACAAGAAGTGGCCTTTCGCCAGCATCAGCGCCTCGGTGGGCGACGGCGATCCGCCGCTCACCAATCCCCGCAATCCGGGCGTGGCCCTGCCTCGGGCCCCGGGCGAGGTGAGCGCGGCGCACGCCGTGGCTAAACAAGACTCGATCACGCTTTCGTGGATCGATCCCACGGACTCCAACTTCGGTTCGGTCGAGATCGTCTGCGGCGATGCCTCGGTGCCGACCAAGACCGTGACCAAGAACGCGAGTACGAAGTCTAGGGTGGTGGAGTACAAGGGTTTGACCGCGAATAGAACCTACACCTTCACTCTCAAGACCGTCGATACGACAGGCATTCTCAAGTCAGAGGGAGTATCCAAAAGCGCTACCACCTACGGCGCTATCACGCATCCGAGCGAGCTGCCCACGGATGAGAACGGCTACAGGATAATAGGGTGGTTTAAGGTGAATGGAAGGCGGACGAGGAAGACTCTCTATGTCACCAATTGGTGGCCCGTGAAAATACTGTATAGTTCCGGAGCGACCGCCGACGGGTATTGGTGGAGCGAGGAGGCCGATTATCTCTGGTCACCTTCCACCGCGAAAGATGGCTTGCTCCAAGAGAGGACAAAAGCGATCGTTCGAGATCCCGACCGCGAGCGCTATGTCTACCCTGGAGTTACGCGACCGAGCGAGCAAGCGGCCATATTCACGACGATAGACCATCCCGATTTCTTCACCGGCAAGAATTACTACGATGAAGCGAACGGCACGTGGCGCTATCGCATGCTACACCCGACCACCGGCGAGTGGTTCTACCCGGCCTGGAAAGTTATCGAGTTTTATAATCAAAGAACCAGGAAAGCCGGATATTACTGGTACGACGAGGTGACTGACCAATACTTCAGTCCGTTCAGCCGGCTCATTCTCCCCGTGCCCCGCGAAAACGCGTCGTATATTTTTACCCTCACGACCCCGGACGACGCCGCGCGCTGGAAGAAGTGCATGAACCAGAACCCCGATTTCCCCGAGTCTCTCACATGGAGTGAAGTATAATGAAGAAGATCACTTTCATGGCCGCCGCGATCGCGGCGGTCGCCTTGCTCGCTTCCTGCGGCGCGACCCCCCATTTCGTCATTTACCATGGGAATTCCGGGCTCACCCCTAATGGCGCCGAGTCTTTCGCGGATTCACGGATTTACGAGGATGCGGATTACTGTACCGCGGCTGTTAACCAATTTACCTTATCGGGTAAGGCGTTCGTGAACTGGAATACGGCCGCGGACGGATCCGGTACCGCGTACTCGGCCGGTGACACGGTGACGGTCAACACGACACCGCTCTACCTTTATGCCCAATGGGTGGATGCGTACGCGGGAGAGGCGAGGGTGACCTACCATGGCAACTCGGGCCTCACCCTCGATGGCACCGACTCTTATGTGGATCCCACGGTTTACGCCGCCGGCGACTCCTACGACCTGGACTCCAATTCCTTCTCGGTCGCGGGTAAGGTCTTCGTGAACTGGAACACGACGGCCGACGGAAATGGCAGCTCGTACACAGCCGGAGCCTCGGTGACCTTGGCCGCGGCGAATCTTGACCTTTACGCCCAATGGCGCATCCCCTCGGTCCTAGAGACCTTAAAGGGGCTCACCAACGTCGTAAAAACGCGGAACAAGGTGCTTGAGGACGGTTCGTTCCTGCCTCTCGAGGAATGGTCCACCTCATGGAGTTCGACGGGCGACGAGAGCTTTGACTACTACGCGGTCTACAGCTACGCTTCGGCGTTTCCCGGTCAGGACAAGGTGATGATCTACTACGCCGACTCCGAGGCGGCCGCCGAGGTGGTGTCTGAGTACCTTATCGCCGAATACGTGTATGAAAGAGACTCCGCCGGCGATATCGTGTCAGCCACCGAGAGGGTGCATGACGGAACGAGCCTCGTGACCGTGCTTGAGTGGACGGCGACCTATAACGGCCAGCACAGGTACCTCAGCTACATCTACCGCGAGGATACCGACGGCGACGGGGATCTGGAGGTCTCGGAAAACCGCGTCTGCCAATACGCTTCCGACGGGATCAACTACACCCTCGAGTCGTTCCTGTACGGCGAGGGGACCGATCCCATCGCCGATCTCGCCTTCTCCTACGATCCTGTCTACAAAGACGACGACCCCACGACCGGCATCATCGAGAGCGAACTCATGACCTCGGTGGAAATAAACCCGGTTCTCGACGATGAGGGTAATCCTGTTGTCGACGACGAGGGGAACCCCACGGGAGAAGTTACGAGAAACCTCGCGACCTCGAATTACTACTTCTCGTGGGCTCCCGGCTATACCTTTATCAGCCAGCAGGTGTATTACGATACCGAGAACCGCTTGAATACCACTATCCAGTATGACCGCGCCTATATCGCGGGCGAGTACCGGACGGTGAGCCGCGCCGACATTGGCGACAACCTTCAGACAACGCTGACGACCTACGAGTATTCCGACGACTATGCTGGGCTCGTCCAAGAATGTGTGTATGACACCACCTACGGCCAGCAGTTGGAGTCAAAGTACGTGGTTTCTTATACGAGTGAAGGGTACGAGGGCGATAACGAGCTAGTGCGGACCGAGGCTTCCAGCTATTCCTACGAAATTGAGCCTTCTCCGAGAGGCTTTTACTCAAGCTGGCGCCGGCCCGCGTTCTATCACGTGCCCTGCGCCCATAGCTGAGCATGACGGCCGGTCCGCTTCTAATCGGAATTCTGCTTCTCTCCCTTCTCGGCGGCTGCGCCAATCCCGTCGCCGAGAGCGGTTTGGCGCGCGGCATCGTGGACGCGGACTGGACGGTGGCTTTCTATTACGATGCCGACAACAACCTGGAATCCTACATGATGGAGGACATGGCCGAATTAGCGGCGGCCGCGCGCCCGGATTATCCGGTCAACCTAGTGGCCCTGATTGACCGAGGTACAGACCCGTATGTGGACGCCGAGCCATTTGGTGAGGACTTTCAGGATACGAGGCTTTACCAGTTTACCGGTTCCAGTCCCATCCCGCTTGAACCGGGCGTGGAACGCGACATGGGTGACATCGCCACCCTTCGCTGGTTTATCGACTACGTGAAGAGCGAATTTCCGGCTAGGCATTACGCCCTTGTCATCGGCAATCACGGTTCCGGCCTGGGCGACTATAATATCTATGGCTCCAAGGCTATCTGCT
Organism: uncultured Treponema sp.; assembly: GCA_964546285.1. Taxonomy (GTDB): domain Bacteria; phylum Spirochaetota; class Spirochaetia; order Treponematales; family Breznakiellaceae; genus CAZJJK01. The sequence goes on from CAZJJK010000006.1 coordinate 23,107, forward strand.
ACGACGACACGAACGAGACCTTCATATCGATACGCGACTTTTCCTCGGGACTTTCCGCCAAGGAGTCGGTCGAACTCCTTATTTTGGACGCCTGCTTCATGGGCTACGTCGAATTGGGCTACGAGCTGGCGCCGATACGTTCTGGCCTGCCTAACGCGGGCTTTACGAGCGACTACCTTCTTTCCTCACCCCACGAAGTGGTAGCGGAAGGCTTTCCCTATGACGCCTTCCTTGAGGGGCTGTACACAGCGTACAATACCGATGGCTTCCGCCCCACAGGAGCCGCGCTCGGCGCCATAATGCTTGCCGCGCAAAGGGAGCATCTGAAGCAAAACCCCAGCGGCTTGATAGAATCTACAATGTGCTATTCGCTGGTGGATCTGGCTCGGATAGACGCCTTTAAACGTACGCTGGACGATCTCGCGTCGCGGCTCGCGGGCCGCGAAACCGAAGCGATCCAAGCGATATTCGGCAATAGCGAATACTTTCTGAAGATAGCTAATAACGCCCTGTTTTATTACTTCGATCCGAGCCGCCCTAAAAACTGGCTTTATTACCCAGGCGTTGACGCCGCCTCGCTGCTAGAGGCGCTCCGTTCCGATGAAAACTTCGCGGAGCTCGGCGAGCCTATCAACGCCTGCCTGACAGCCCTGGACGCTATGATTCTGGATTCCATGGGCGCCGTGGCTTATCCCGGCTTCGCTGAGGGCTTACACGGGCTTGCCCTTTTCTTCCCGAAGGGTAGCGTGAAGTATTTCACCACCCCCGTTTGGGAGCTCCAAACCTGGTACGGCCCGGAATATTTAGCTTGGTCTAGAGACGGAGTCAGCGCCGACGCGGTCGGTAACTGGTTCCAGCTCTTGGATTCGTGGTGGCGGGCCTCATCGAGCTATTAATAGATGGACTGTGATGACGGTTGCCTGATACGGCGTTAGGCGGATCTTATCTATTTTACGATTGGGCTGAGTTTTGTTCAAAGCTATGTCTGTTTTCAGACGACTCCTTGGGCTGGATAATAACTAGACGTATTGACAATACGTCTAGTGTATATCTAAAATACACTCGGAGGCGCGGCTATGGAATACACTCAGCTCTTTTGGCAATGCGATTTTTCCGACTTCAAGGCGGGCTTGGCTAAGGACCCCGACACAGGCGAAATCGTTTGCCTCATCTGTGGCGCCCGGTTTTGCCCAGGTCGCGTTTACCCCGATGCCGATGGCTGGTTCGACGCCCCCGCCATGGCCGCCCGTCACCATCAGGCAGTCCACGGCGGCATGTTCGCCCAGCTCCTCGGGCTCGATAGGCGTTTAAGCGGGATGACGGAGCGTCAACTGGAGCTGGCGGCCTTGTTTCATTCCGGCGTTCCGGACGTGGAGATCGCCAAGCGCCTGGGGGGGCTATCCGTATCCACGGTGCGCAACCATCGCTTTGCCCTGCGCGAGAAAGCGAAGCAGGCGCGGATTTTCCTTGCCATATACGAATTGGCGGAGGCTTCACGTCCAGCCCGCGACGCTTTCGCGCCTATCCACCGAGGGGCCACGGTAGTGGATGAGCGCTATGCCATCACCCGTGCCGAAAGCGACGCCATTATCGCCAAATTCATGCCTTCCGGAAAATTGGAACGTTTCCCAAGCAAGGAGAAGCAGAAGCTTCCCCTGTTGAGGTACTTGGCCGCTCTTTTCCAATCTGGACGACGTTATACGGAGAAGGAAGTTAACGCTGTCCTCGGCGCGGTCTATGCGGATTACGCGACGCTCCGGCGCTACTTGATAGAGTACGGCTTCATGGAACGCGAGCCGGATTGTTCGGCCTACTGGCTTAAGGAATGAGGCGTCTCCGTTAGTTAAGCCTTGTCTCGTCGTGAAAGCGTGATACATTGAAAAACAAGGATTGATGAGTTTTTCGCGGACATCGTTTGCCTAGAGGACGAATCGTATCGATCAATCGCGAGATTATGGAGGTTATATTAGTGAAGCGTTTCGTTATCGCGGCCATGACCCTCGTTCTTTCCTCATGTGGGCTGATTTCCTTGTTTGTCTATGATTATGGGTGGTGGAAAAATGAAATTCCCGTATATGGAGACAGGGTGAACAGCGTTAAAACCCTAGAGCCGGGAGTTAACTATACGGTCTTGATGTCCTGCGGCGCATCATCGCTTGAGGCCGCGGAAAATAGTATCGTCAGCTTGAATTTCCATGTCTACCTGAATGGTTCTCTCGTGGCGCCTTAAAGCGACATGGCAGCGGAAATATTAGGTGATGGCGAAGCCCATGTAGTCCAATATTTTAGCTTAGGCGTGCTGGATGAAGGCTCTTATACGTTTTCCTGTTATACCTATTCTTCCGAAAACGGAAATAGCTTTCTTGCCGATTCATTTGTAGGAAGCCTTTCCGTTGGGAACGGAAACTGAATAGACTATAGTTGCGTAGAAAACTCAATTTAGTTTTCGCGTTTTCGTATGTTCCGCGCTTTCGCCTGAAGTCCAAAGAAGCATAGCGCTTTATTTTAGCGGCAGCCTTAGCCGGAAGCGCCGTATCGTTGTATAATGGCGCTCATGTCGTCGGAATTGGACCTTAAAACGCTTTCCCGTCTTGTCCGCGCTTACGATTCAGGCTGGCTCAGAACAACCGCGCTCATCGTCGCCTTGCTATGCGGCGCCGCGCTGGTGTGGGCCGAACTAGCGGGAATTGGGGGTCTATGCGTAACGGAATTGGATTTGGGCTTGTTCGTGGCGCTTATAGCCTCTCTATCGATCTGTCTGTTTATTATCTGGCGGCTTGGTCCGTCAAAACGCGTTGTATGGCCGCTTGGTTTTTGTATCGCCGGAGTGTTTTTTTTTAGCCTGTATTATCCGATTAGTTCGATTACCACCCTCGCCCTAGTTCTTTACGTGATCCTGCCGTTCGCCCTGTACTTTCCCTTTCCTAAGAACCTTAGTCGCGCCTTGGCTGTTTTTGCTCTCTTTGTCTTGATTCGTTTTGTCTTTTTTCCTCCTGAGTCCCTTGGCCAGAGGGCGGCTTCGTTTAGGGATCTCCTCCTTCTGGCGTTTTTCCCGGTTTTAGCGGCTTTCGCGATCTCGTCGCTGGCGGCGTTTCGTGGAGAACTGGATAGGTTGGCGGAAGCTCTGCGGATGGTGACGAAACTTAATTTAAGCTATCAGGATTACAATGCCAGTCTGGAAGAGCGGACAGCTCTACGCGAGCGTCTGCGCATATCGCGCGATATCCATGATATTGTAGGGTACGCTCTTACCAACACTATTATGAGTTTACGGGCGGCTTCGCTAATGGCCGTAAAGGAGCCCGAACGCTTGCCCCCCTTGCTTGACGCGGCCCGGGAAAACGCCGAGAGCGCCCACGCGCAAATCCGCGAAGCCTTAAGCGCTCTGCGAAAAAAAGATATCCGTGAGGCCGCGGGTCCCGCCGTGCTCAACCGAATAATCCGATCTTTCAAAGCCGCGACCGGTGTGGAAGTCGTGATTGATTATGGCGCTTTTGACTGGGCTGTTGACGGCGAAACCGCCTTCGCGCTAAGTCATTTTATCCAAGAGGGTATGTTGAACGCGGTAAGCCATGGGGGCGCCACTTGGATCGGCGTGGATTTTCAGGAAGCCGATGGAACGTTAACGCTTAGGGTACGGGATAATGGCTCTGGCGCGAAAACCGTTAATGAGGGGATAGGCATCTCGGGCATGCGTGAACGTCTCGCCAAGCTGGGCGGCGAAATCTACTATTCGTCTACGGTGAATGGTTTTACGATAGAGCTTCGCCTGCCGCGTCAAACATCCGCGACGGCGGGGGGCGCTTGAATGAGTCAGAAAAAAATCCGCCTGCTTCTGGTGGATGACCAGCGGCTTTTCGCGGAAAGCCTTCGATATGTCATCAATTATATGGCCGGCGATATGGAAGTGCTTGGCATAGCGCCTAATGGCGAGATTGCGCTTACAATGGCTGAGGAACTTAAACCTGATGTCGTGTTGATGGATGTTCGCATGCCGGAGATGAATGGGGTGGATGCCGCGAGCTTGATTGTCAATCGTCTACCGGATACTAAGATCTTGATGCTTAGCACCTTCCCTGACGAGGAATACCTGCGCGCCTCGCTGGAGCGGGGAGCTAAGGGCTATCTCTTAAAAAGCGTAAGTCCCGATGAGCTCCTGGAGGCGATTAGAGCGGCGGCTCGGGGCGCCGCCCTTTTTTCCGGCCAGCTTCTTTCTCTCCTCGCTTCGGTGCCAAAAAAGGCGGCGACCAAGACCGCTGATCCCGAACTTGTCTTAAAAGAATTGAGCCGACGTGAGCTGGAGACGGCCCGGCTTATGGCCCGGTCCTATTCCAATCGTGAAATAGCCGTTCGACTCGGGTTGTCCGAACAAACGGTGAGAAATTATATTAGCTCCATTTATTTCAAGCTTGATGTAAAGGACAGGCTGTCGTTCCTAAAATTGAGCGCAAGCTTGCCGTCGCTTTTTGTTGATCCAGTACAATTGTCACACAAAAAAGATGACTAAGCGCGTACTCCCGTAACTGGACGGGGGAATCAAGCGGTGCGAGCATAAGAGCGGAGGTTCCGCTTTCTTATGGCAGCATCCGCCCCTTTAGCCCGTTTTCTTCCTATTCTCTTTATGTTTGGAGCGGGGCTCGCTAAGGCCGCGGCAATAGCGGTTTTGGAAGCGAGCTTAGGTTTTGGCGGCTACGCGACGCCAGGCGCTTGGGCGCCGCTCTGGATAGTCTGCAATGAAGCGCCGCGGTCCTCCCAGGTAGAGGTGGCCAGGATTGGCTTTAATGGCGTTGAGCTAGGGCGGGAAAGTTTTCCGGTAAGCTCATCCCGTCTGGAATGCCCTGTTTTGATAAGCGGCGATTTAGTCGCCATTGAGCTGAGCTTAATTTCCGATAATAGGACTTTAGCGCGCCTGTCCATAGCGCCAAAGGCAAGATTGGCGCCCGGGCCTTTGGTGCTTTCGCTCGCTCTTCCGGCGGCCGTTCGGGTCGCGGTCGCTTCCGCCAAATTGCCTGATGAGCATATTGTCGTCGTTCCCTTAACGGCGAGCGAATTTCCCGCCAATGAATTGTCCTTTGATGGGGTGAGCGCCGTCGTGGCGGCGTATCCTGACGATAATCGACGTCAATTGATCGACGCCGGATTGAATAGCGCCCAAACCAGCGCCTTGCGGTCGTATCTAGCCTCTGGCGGCATCTTCGCCGCTCTGGCTGAGGCCGATGGCCGCTCCTTTTGGCTGAACGCCCTTGATTTGCCAGCTCCCGCTGCGACCGATTCTTCCCTTTCTTTCGGCTTTGGACGCTACAGTCTGGTCGGCCAAAATGAAGCGGCGCTCGCGGCGTCTTGGGGCGGTCTCCTCGCCGCCGTCAAAATAGGATCAAGCTTGCCCTTTGGGACAAAGCCTCTTATTGAGGGCTTGAAAACCGCGCCGGGTGAAAGTCCAGCGACACGTGATATCCACCTCATCCTGAGCGTCGTTCTTGGCTGTTGGTGTATCTCCATCCTCTCCGTCGCCTTTTTTAGCCGCAAACGTTTTGAACCGCTTGTCGTTGTCGCGTTGGTTGGCTTAGCGGCTGTCTTAGCCGGCGCCGGCGCTCTTAACGCCTACCATGTCCGAGGAGCGAGCTGGGAGGCGTTGATACTGGCGCCTCAAGAAACGGATAGCGCCCTTGCGGCTTTGGGCGTTGAGCCCTACCAAGCGGAAGCTTCCTTGTCTTGGTTAGGGTCGGCGGCGCTTGGCCCTGTTTCCGTGTTTTATGGAAACGAGGGAACGACGGAATTTAAACGCTGGAACCATTATTATGGCCGGGCTCTGTTAAGTCCTGTCGGAACGGGAACCCTGACGCTGGCGGGCCATATAGGGCGGGAGGACAAGAGACGTTTGTTTTCGGTTTCTTTCCCCGCGCTCAGTTCAATGGATATCGATATTCCCCCAAGCACTTTGGCAAGCGATGGCGCCGTGATCGCTCCGCCCGCGGTTGAGGCGCTAAGCCCGCTGTATTTTCTTGGGCCAGATGGCGTTTGGTGGGAAAAAGAGCCGGGCGAGTACTGGCTGCCTCTTTCCAAGGCTCCTAGCCGTTTGGACTCTAAAGTCGCTTGGTTAGAGGGGCTTGTGGAAGGCCGGAAGGACACGGCGCTTCTTGCCTCATACGCTTCGGCGGCGCTTGTCGGGTTTCGTTTCCAAGGCTCGTACCCCAGAGGCGAGGTTCTTTGGGTAACGCCTTTGCCCATAGGAGTTGGCCAATGATAGCCTTCGCCCTATATGATTTTGACGTTTGGCGGGAACGCCGAATGAGAGCCCAGCTTATTATCGCGGCTCTGGTTCTTCTTCCGTCTGGCCTGGTTGGGCCGGTCCATCCCGGCTTTCTCTATATCGCCATAACGGCCGTATTTTTGTTGATTGGCTGGTCTGAGGGCAGTTGTTTTCAGCCGTTGAAGCAAGGCCGGCAAGCGCTTCTGGATTTTCCACGACGGCCAGCCTTGGTTATCACGGGCAAGGCTTTATCCATGTTGATTAATTGGGCTTGTCTCTGCGTCGCTTTGTCGCCGTTGATCGCCCTTTCAGCCATCGCGTGGGGGAGCCCTTTATCGTTTATCGTTATTTCTCTGCTTTGTTCTCTCCTCGCTTCTCTCGCCTCAGGCTCTTTAGGCCTTTTACTTAGCTTCTTTATGGAAAGCGCTGTCGGCTTGGCTGGTTTTCTCTTTTTAGCTCTATGGACCTTCCCTTGTTTTTCCAACAGAGCCTTCGGTATTTTTAACCCGTTTTTTCAAATACATGAACTATCAATGTATGGAAACTATCTAGGCGTGGCTTTAGGGCTTGGCGCTGAGTTGGTCTTAGTCTGTCTGCTTTTTAGCCTTGCCGCTCTAGCGTTAAGGCGTTCTCGGGGAAATCGCCATGCGTGATACGCTTATTCTGTTGTTTCGGCGCGCGCGGCGTCGGCTTAATCGAACTATCGTTCTGCATAGAGCCTTAACGTATTTGGCTCCGGGCAGCTTTATTTCCGGCTTAATCGCCGCCGCGCTTCGCGTTTTCGGCGCGGCCAGCTCCGTTTATGGTTTATGGGCCACCTTAAGCCTCATGTCGGCCCTGGCGGGGCTTTTTGCCGCCCGTCGTTCTCTCTTGGACGAGCGAGCCGCGGCGCGGTGGCTGGATAGAAGGCTGGGAGCCCACCAACTCCTCTCGGCGGCCCAAACGTGTATTCGCCGCCCGGAAGGCGGGCGGTTTGACCAAGCTATCATAGAACAAGCTGTCGGCTTAGTTTCGCGGGCTGAGGCTATAAAACCGCCCTTAAGGCAAAGCTATAAAAAACTTGGTTTGGCCGCCGCGGCCGCCGCCTTAGGCGCGTACGCTATTCTTCTAGCGGCGGCGGCGGATTTTTCGGCTTTTGAAAAGGCGGACGCTTGGACGGAATCCGGCGCTCCGCTGATAGAGGCCGCCGCGGCAGCGATAGCTGAAGGCGGCTCTTCCGCCTCGGATTTCGCTTCCGCGATCTTTCCTGACAATAAGCGCATGGCGACTTTGGCTGAACGCGCGCTTAGGGAAGGCCGTTTTGATGAGCTGCTTGAGCTTCTGGATACAGCCGGCATGGAGCTGGATATTGATTTAGAACGCGAGCTGAATGAGTTGGAGCGGCGTAAATTAACCCGCGACCGCACGGCTTTGACTTCTGGATTGGCGGCGTTGAAGATGGCTCTAGCCGAGCAGACTAGCGCCGGGGGCGGCGCCGGAGGCGGCGACGTGGGCGGCGACAGCGGCGCCGGTGAGGGCGGCGCGGAAACGGAGGGGCGGGGCGAGGATCAGGGCCCGGCCGATGAAAACCCTCAAGCCGGAGAGGAAGAAACTCAAACCGCTTCGATAGCGGGGGGCAAGGGCCCCTTAGCTGAGGATGACGCCGCTGAGGAGTCTCTGGAAAGCCCGCTTCCGCCAGAAGCGACTATGGGAAGCAACGTTACGGATGGGGAATATGGCAAGGGCTTAGAGGGCGATACGAGCGACAGCGGCCGGAATTACGGTGTCGGCGAAGGCTGGGAAGGTAGCCGCGATCCCGTGGTAGCCTCGGCGGGAGAGGCTGAGGCGCTGATAGAGCAGAGCGCGAATTCCGCCTTTTTTGAGTTGATCCTGCCCGATGAAACCCTGTCCTCAGCGTTGAAAACAGTGATTGGACCGGCTGAGCGGAGCGCGGAAGCCGCGATGTCGCGGACGGTTTTACCGTTGGAATATGAGGACTTCGTGAAATCTTATTTTATGGCCCTATCTCAAGGAGAAGAATGATGAACGACACCGATCAATTGCCCATAGCCGCTTGCGTCGATGGAATAAGCAAGGCGCGGGAAGAAATCGCGAGCGTAATAGTTGGCCAGGAAGAGGTTATCGATCTAGCCCTGATAGCCCTGCTCTGCGAGGGGCATGTGCTGTTTGAAGGCGTGCCCGGTTTAGGTAAGACCTTGCTGGTAAGGAGTTTGGCTGATTCACTCCAGCTTCGTTTCTCGCGGATTCAGTTCACGCCTGATCTTATGCCGTCGGATGTCGTCGGTTCCACCATGATCGTTCAGGGCGATGAGCTAAGCCTGCGCTTTGAGCCGGGGCCGGTTTTCGCCAACGTGGTGCTGGCCGATGAAATAAACCGCGCGTCGCCAAAGACTCAGTCCGCCCTGCTTCAAGCCATGCAGGAGCGGATGGTCACCGTCCGCGGTCAATCTTATCCCCTGCCTCGGCCTTTCCTGGTGCTGGCGACGCAGAATCCGCTGGAGATGGAAGGCACCTATCCTTTGCCGGAAGCTCAGGTGGATCGTTTTTTCTTCAAATTGATCATTTCTCAGCCGGACCAGGCCGATTTGGTGCGTATTTTGGATCGAACTTCCGGACCTCTGGAGGCTAAGGCTCAGGCTGTTATGCGCGAAACGGATTTGCTCCTGCTCCAAAAAGCGGTGCGCGATGTAGTGGCCCCCGCCGATGTGCTTGAGTCCGCCGCCCGCATCGTTATCGCTACTCAGCCGGGACGGCCGGAAGCGCGGGAAAAGGTTAAGCGTTTCGCCCGCTATGGCGCCGGGCCTCGCGGCGCTCAAGCCCTTCTGCTCGCCGCTAAGGCAAGGGCCTTGCTGGAGCATCGGCTTAACGCTTCTCTGGAGGATCTTAAGCTGGTGCTCTTTCCGGCGTTACGCCACCGTATCGCGCTGAATTTTGAGGCGCAAGCGGAGGGCGTAGAGGTAGAAGCCCTAATCGCGGAGGCCGCGGACGCCGCCTTCTCCGCTCTTGATAGCGATAAGGCGATAAATGGCGACAAATAGCCCCGTAAACTCCTATGGCGGAGACTGGGAAATAGCGCGGGGACTAAGCCTTCGTTCCCGCAAGAGACTGTCCGGCTTCGCGGCTGGCGAACAGCGCAGTCCTTCCACCGGCGGCGGCATCGAATTCGCGGATTACCGCGAATATGTCAGCGGTGATGATATACGGCTTCTGGACTGGGCTGTGTACTTACGTTCACGGAAACTGCTGGTTAAGCTTTGCGCCGAGGAGAAAGAGCTGACGCTGATAGCCTTGGTCGATATAAGCCGATCCATGGATTTTGGCGTTCCGAATAAACTGCTTTTCGCTAAGCGGGTAGCCGCTACGCTGGCCTGCGTCGCCTTAGGCGGCGGTAATAGGGCGGGCGTAGCCGCTTTAGGCGAAACTTTGTTGGAGCCGATACGCCCGGAGCGGAAAAAATTAACTATGGCCGGAATAGCCAGAGCCGTCCATTCTATGGAAAGTGTTGGCTCTTCTTTGCCGGAAGCCTGCGTGCGGCAGTTCGCCGAACGGTATAGAGGAAAATGCGTGGCCGTGCTTATCTCCGATCTCTTGTTTCCAGAATGGAAAAATGTCTTGGACGCTCTGGCCAGCGCTAATTGCGAAGCTCATGTTCTTCAGGTCTTGTCTCCGGAAGAACTGGATCCGGCGGATAGGGGGGAATTGACCCTGGTGGATATGGAGGATGGATCCGAACTCCCCACTCAGATCGATGGCGCGCTTCTGGAGCGTTATGATCAGGCCGTCAATGATTTTATGGATACTGTTGGGGTGGAATGCGCGCGTCGCGGCTTGGGAAGGGTTGTTCTTCGTTCCGATGCCGAATTGACGCGGGTTTTTTACGGCCAGCTTAAAGCGGCGGGAATTGTATGGTGAGTGCAGCCTCTGATGTTTTTCTTATGTTTGAGCGGCCGCTCTTTCTCGTTTTGGGGCTGATTTCCCTTCCTATCATCCTGCTCTACTTTCTTAGAATGCGTTTCCGCAAAAAGGATATAGGCTCCATCTTCTTATGGCGCTCCCTTATTAAGCCTAGTTCCGGCGGTAAAAGGCTACGACGGCGATCCATCCTTCTGCTCTTGCTTCAATTGGCGGCGGCGATGGCGGCCGCTTTCGCCGCGGCGGGGCCCGCGTTGAGAACCCGCTCATTGGTCCCGCCGGGGGTCGCCTTTATTGTGGATACTTCGGCGTCCATGGCGACCCGCGACCTTGGCGAGGAGCGCCGCTTAAACGCCGCCGTCAACGCCGCGTCGGCGGCTATTGATGAGTTGGAAAAGAATACGCCGATAGCCGTTTTTTCAGCCGCGGCGTTGACGAAGGCTGTTTTGGCGAAGCCGACAAGCGATAAAGCGGCCGTTAAGGCGGCGCTGCGCGCCCTTGAAACCGAAGGCGGCGCTTTTAATGAAACGCTCTGCGTCAATACCCTAAACGCTTTCCTCGCGGGAGAGAAGGGCGCTTGGAACCTTGTTTTGTTTACCGACGGAGGCGCTAGTCTGCAAGGGCGGGGTTTAGCGTCGGCTTTTGGCGGAAGTATTCGCTATAGCTTAGTCGGCGGCCAGGGAAAAAGCGTAGCCGTGAGCGCCCCGCGCTTTGCTCTAACGGAGGACGGGCGGACCTTGCTCGATTTTACGGTTTGGAATGGCTATCCAGATGCTAGGGACATAGCGCTCAAGCTGGAGCGTCTTGATGAAAGCCTTGCCGCTTTTAGCGTCAGCGCGGAACCGGGGTGGTCACGGCTTGAGGAGCCGGTGCGTTTTACTCCGTCTCAGGGAGCATATCTTCTTACTCTGGAAAGATCTGATCCTGCCGTTGGTAACGCGCCCGGCGATAGCGCCTACCTTGTCATAGGAAAGCCAAAAAAAATATCGGCCTTGCTTATAGGCCGACGAAACCCCTTTATTGAGGCTGTTCTGGACTTTGAGGGCATAGCCTATACGACAAGCGAGGTTTTCCCGATGGAATTGCTTGCCGCCTCTTCCTTGGAGGCTGGCTATTTCCGTCCGGATATCGTTGTATCTGATGGCGCTTCCATTCCCTCAGGGGCTGAATTCGGTCTTGTGCTCTTCGGTGAACCGCCCCCCGACTCTCCCCTGGTCGTGTCCGGTCGGGTTTCTGGCGTTCTTGGCGCCGCTCCTGGCGCGGCGAACCATCCCCTGTCGCGTTTTTTGGATTGGGAGGGAACGGTGGCTCAAGACAGTCTGAGCTACACGTTAAAAGGCGAGGCGCTCGTGTTGGCTGAGCTGGCTGGAGAGAACGTGATAGCCGCCTGGGAGCGGAACGGGTATCGCTGTTTAGTCAGCGGTATAGATCTAGCGCGTTCCGATCTAGGCTTGAAAAGCGCTTGGCCTATCCTATTCCAAAATTATCTACAATGGTTTTCGCCAAGGACGAATGAACAGTCGGAATTTACTCTTACAGCGGGGGAAAGCGTCCGGCGTTTGGCGTCTGATCGCTTCCAGGTGGATGATCCTTCCGTCGCTCTTGAGCGCTTGGGTCCAACGTGTATCCTGACGCCGCGGCAAAGCGGTCTCTTTCAGTGGCGGGACGGCGAGGAACACGGTTGGATCGCGGTGAATGTCCCAACGACGGAAATCGATATAGCGCCAAAGCCGCTTGTTTCGCTTCAGCGCTTCGATATCGCTGTTTCCCAAGACGTTTTCCCGTCCGCTGGAGCGGCAAACTCCAGCGCCGAGGCTGGCGCGTGGACGTTTTCCTCCGCCGCCGTCCCAAGCGAGACTATCAATCAGTTGGATACTTGGGCCATTCTTGGGTTTATCGGACTGTTGGCGGCTGAATGGGGGGCTTGGTATGGGACGACTAAGCGGCGCTCTCGATCAGAGTCCGCTCGTCCTACGGCCGCTCGTCCTACGGCCGCTCGTCCTACGGCCGCTCGTCCTACGGCCGCTCGCCCTTCGGGCGCTCGGTATCCAGACCCTCGGCCAAAACCGACGGGAAAGGAGCGCGGCCATGTTTAAAAACGCTAAAACTGGTAAAGGGGTCGGCTCTCTATTGGTTTTGCGGCTGGCGGCGGTCAGTGTAGCCGTGTTGGCCGCTCTGGGCCTGTCGCTCCCCCTGCCAAGCGACGCGCGGACGGTGGTCGCGCTTATCGATGTTTCGTCATCCGTTGGTTCCGATAGCGCGGAGGAAGCGAGAAGGAAGGTGATCGAACTATTCGCGAAGCTGAGAGAAAAAGACAGGGCCGCTGTCCTGCTTTTCGCTGGCGGCTCAGTTCCGCTCAGCCCGCCGCTTAAACCGGCTGTGGCTATCGCCGTCTTGGAAGCGGCGGAATTAGCGGCACCCCATCAGGAAAGCACGAATATCAGCGCCGCTTTGGCCGCCGCTGGCGCCTTAGCGGCCGAAGGTCCGGGCGCGCCAACTCTTTACCTGATGAGCGATGGTCGTTCCAACGCCGGAGCGTCTATTTATGAAAGAAGCGCTGACAGGGACGGCGAAACGCTTGTCGCCGTGGCTCTGGGAGCCGACCGGAGCGGCGTGACCGCGGGCGGTTTAGCGCCGCCGGATCTTGTCCATTCAGGCGAAAGGGCCGCCCTGGTCTGGACGCTCCTATCCGACGCTGAAAGGCGGATCCGTTATGAACTTATCGTGGACGGGCGAGTGGAGGCGATAGGATCGGCGGAGCTTAGCGTTGGTGTCAATACTGTGGAATTAGAGCTTGACGCCGGCAAAGCCGGCCTTAGAGCGCTGGCTATTAGAGCCGAAAGCGAGGACGGCGCCTTATTGCTTGAGGACGGCGCGTATATGGAAGTGTCGGGGGCTCCATCGGTTTTGGTGGTATCGGGCGCGGATCGGACCGGCGTTTCGCCCTTGGTCGCCGCGCTTAACGTTCAGAATTTTACCGCTTATGGCGGCGGACCGGAAGCGTTGCCCGACTCGGCCGCCTCTTACGCCGGCATAGCGGCCGTCGTTTTGGACGATCTCCCGGCCTTAGCGATGACGGAAACCCAACAATCTTTGTTGATGGACTATGTCTCGTCAGGCGGCGGTCTTTTCGTTGTTGGCGGCGAATCGTCCCTGGGCCGCGGCGATTATTACGCGACGCTACTGGAAGAGCTCTTGCCTGTTAAAACGGATTCTCGCCGCCGTTTTCTGTTCACCCGAGCCAAGTTGCTTTTTTTGATAGACCATTCCGGCTCTATGTCCGAGCTGGTCGGCGGCATCAGCAAGCGCCAAGCGGCTATACACGGCGTCGCCGCGGCTATAGAAAAACTTCATCCGTTGGACGAAGTGGGTGTTATCGGTTTT
>CAZJJK010000006.1:36662-55024 GCA_964546285.1 uncultured Treponema sp.
CACTCCCTCCTGGGTTGTTCCCTTCACCATCGCCTCTGAAAAGGACAAAATACTGGATGGCTTAGCGGATTTGGGCGATGGCGGCGGAACTGACTTGGCCGCCGCTATCGCGGAAGGGCTTAAGACGTTCAGCGGCGCCGGAGCGGTTAAGCGGCATATTATAGCCCTGACGGATGGTATTACCGAAGAAGCCGCCTTTCCCCAATTGCTGCCCCAACTCCGTGAGGAGGGCGTAAGCGTCTCCACTATCGCTATCGGGGACGCGACTAATGACGAGCTTTTGATGACTATCGCCGATGAAAGCGGCGGCCGTTTCTATCGCGCCATAGGCGATGAAATTCCCCAGGTGATCGATGAGGAAACGATCAGGATGACGAGGGAATTGATTCAGGAAGGAAGGATAGCGGCGAGGGTCGTTTCTGAAACCGCGATGGTCGAGGGCCTTGGCCCTGCCTTGCCGGCTCTGTCAGGCTATCTCCTTACGACGGCGAAAGAGCTGGCGGTGGTTGAAATTGAGGCGAAGGACGAAGCGGCTGACAGCGGAACCTTATGGGATCCGCTTTTAGCGTCATGGCGTTATGGCAATGGAAAGGTCGCCGTCTTTACCTCCGATTCCGGCGGCCGCTGGCTTTCGGCCTGGGCGGAGCTTCCCTTGTATAAGCGGCTTTGGGCTCAGACTGTACGCTCCATCCAACGGGCTGAGCCGGATAGCGGCTTACGCTGTGAAGCCGTCGCCGAGGCCGGCGGCGCGCGGATTATTGTGGACGCGCTTGGGGCTGATCGCCGCTTTCTGTCAGCCCTGCGTCTAAACGGAAGCGTTCAAGGCCAGGGCGGGGCCTTCGCTTTTGAGGAAACCGCGCCCGGCCGTTATGAAGCTTTTGCCCCGATTGAGGGTAGTGGCTTGTTCGGCATCGATGTGGCGGATGAAAATTCGCGCCTTCGCGGCTTCGCTTGGGTTTGGAAGGACGCGCTGGCCGAAGCTTCGCATCTAGGGCCGGACCGGAGCGCCTTAGCCCTTATCGCTTCGGAAACGGGCGGTTCCTTAAGCTCGTTGGACCAGCTTGATCCGCCGCCGCCAGCGAGGGTATGGACAGCCGTCCCCATAAGCTCACCGCTTCTGGTCTTGGCGGCGCTTCTATTGCTGGCGGATCTCTTTTTACGCAGCACCATGGCCGGCCAGTTGGATAGAGCCGTTCTCGCTGCCAGCTTGTGGTGGAAAAAACAGCGCTCCGCCGCCTCGGCGCCGCTGAAGCCAGCTTTTTATCCGGTGGAAAGCCTAACGGAAGCCGAACGCGAGGCGCGATTTATCGAGCTTCAGAAAAAGCTGGCGGAGCGGCTGTCACGTCGCGACGCTGAAAAAAATGGTGGCGAGGATGATAAAGCTACTTGAGGTTTACGCGGAAGCCGCGCGCTTCCCTAAAAAGGCTTCGCGGGCCTGTTTATTGGCGGCGCGGTACACTCTGGTTTTTTTAGCCGGTTTGTCGTTTTTCGCCTGCCGCCCGGCGGATACGCCTGATGCGATAAAGCCCGTCATTTCAACGGTAGGTTCGGCAGTGCCGGACCCGCAAGCCGCTTGGATTATCTACGGGCCGATAGAGTTGGAGGGGCTATCGCTGTTTGAGTCCGGGCTGGACCGCGATTATCTAGCGGAAGCGGGCGGCGCGGCGGAAGAGGCCGCCGATTTTTCACTTTCGCTGCTTCAGTCGAAAAACGCCGAAGGTCCGCTTTGGCGGAACGCCAAGGCTGGCCTCTTTGAGGAAGATGGCTATAGCGGTGTGGACTTTATAGAGGAATACGGTTCTGTTTCCCATGCGGTCGCGTACGCGTACCGTGAAATTGAGGCTGCCCAAGCGCGACGCGCCGTTTTGAAGCTAGGCTCGGATGATGGCGTAAAAGTATTTTTGAACGGTCATGTCGTTCTGGTCAATCAGGTGGAGCGCGCCTTGGTAAAAGGGGAGGATGCCGTTTCGGTTGAGCTTGACGAGGGGAAGAATAGACTGCTCGTTAAGCTACAGCAGGCTGAAGGCGAATGGGCCTTCCTGGCGCGTTTTGATCTCGATCCGGCGACCCTGTCTGAAGCCGATTCAAATAAGGTTTCCGATCCCTCAGCTGTTGAAGCTCTCGCCCTGTATCCCGACCGCCGCGCTCTACCGGCGGGACTTCCACTGAACGCGTATCTTATGACTAAGCCAGCTTCCTCTCCTGGTTCGGCTCTGGTTGAATTGAAGGAGCTCAGCGGCGCCACGCTTGTTACCGTTGAAATGGCTTCAGTCGGACGTTTTACCCTGAATCCGCCGGCGGGCGCTGAAGGCGTATACCAATTAACGGCCAGGGGGCTGGGGGGGCTAGCCGCCGCGGCGCCGGCGAAGACGTATATCATTATCGGCGACGCCAGGGAGCTTGCCGCTAAAGCGGTGTCGCTCGCGAGAGAGGAGGCGGCGGTAGCTGATGGGCTCCGCGCGACGACGTTGGAATTCTTAGCCCGTTCGGTAGAAGGAAAGATCGATATTGCCCTGAACGGCGGCGAAAAGCCTTATACCGCCCTCCGCCAAATATGGTCCATGACCCAAAGCGGCGGCGGCTTTCCCGAGGGCCTTTGGCGTCACGCCTATACCTCGGCTTTGGATTCCAGCCTTCAGCCTTTTACCTTATATGTCCCCGACGGCTATGATCGAACTAAACGTTATAGTCTTATCGTCGCGCTCCATGGCGCCAGCGGCAACGACTATGATTATGGAAAAACGATCGCTGCTGGAGCCCCGTCAGATTTTCTTATCGTTTCGCCGTATGGACGCGGCGATCTTTCCTATACGGGCGCCGGCGAGCGGGATGTGCTGGATGTTCTTGACCTGGTTGAGGCGAATTATAGCGTCGATCCCGACAGAATCTATATAAGCGGATCCTCTATGGGCGGTTTTGGTACATGGCGTTTGGCTCAATTGTATCCTTGGCGTTTCGCCGCGGCTTTACCCTTTGCCGGATGGACCAGCGACGAGCTTTTAGAGAATATCAAGTCTATACCGATCCTGGCTGTCCATGGCGATGCCGATGATGTTATCCCTTATGATCGTGACCTAACGGCGATCAGCGTTCTCCGTTCCCTGGGCGGCGACGCTGGCTTGGATCTGATGCCGGGTGTTGGACACTCAGCCTATAGCGCTTGGACTAAGGAAAGCGGTCCGGAACGTCTATACGAGTGGTTTCGACCTTATAGCCGAACGCTTTGGCCCTTATCGCTTTCCTTACGGACAACGATGGCGCGGACCGGGAAAGCCGCTTGGGCCGCTATCCTTGGGCTGTCCGACGGGCGGAAAATAGCGGCTTTAGACGTCAAGATCGCGGGAGGCCGTCGTGTGGAAGTGGAAACGGAAAACGTATCAGCCTTTGAGTTGGACCTGCGTCATAGCTCCTTGGATAAGGGCGGCAGAATATTGATCGCGGTGGACGGCTATAACCTAACCGCCGATTCAGGAAAACCGGACGCGCGTTTTGAAGTAGGGGCCGATGGGCGTTTCCGTCCAGCCGAGGCTTTGGACGGTTCCACGGCGCGCAATTCCGGTTCAGGCGTGGCCGCAATCTATGAGGGTCCGCTCCGCGTTATCTACGGAACCCAAGATAAAGCCGCGCGGGCGCTCAATGAAAAAGCCGCTCATACCATGGCCGCCCTGTACAACGTCATCATCGATGTTGAGCTCCAGAGCGATGGCGAAGCCGATAAACGGGGCGCTGAGCCGAACGACGGGTTTTCTCGGCTTTTTATCGGCGATCCCGATTCCTGTCCCAGCTTGAAACGACTACTAAAAGACCTGCCCTTTGTCTGGAAGGACGGATTTTATCATTTCTATTACCCCGAAGGCGCTTTAGCTGGGAAAGCCTCCAGTCTTGTTATGATCCATCCCGATCCGGAACGGCCGGGGCGGCTTTTCGCCGTTTTTTCCCTTTCCTTGGATGAGGACGTAGCGCTTAATTATATCGCCTCTCAAGCTATGCTTATCGTAAACGGTATGGCGAACGATCCCTGCGGTTTTAAGACCCCGGACGCTATGTTTTTTCACTCTGACGGTACTTTGTTCGCGTATGGCTTTTTTGATTGGCGTTGGCGGAATTTCGTTTGGTATTGGCCAAGCGAAGCGATGGAAGGCTGAATCTTGGCTTAAAAGGCGCGGGCCCACGCCTAAAAAGGCGACGTCGCGATAGCCATTCGCTCCGGCTTTAAGATACAATCGCCGTCGCCGGTAGCCGACTTGTGTATATCGATTAATTGAGGCGATCAAGCGGGCTTCGGTTTTTGAAAAAGCTCGGCGCGGCGAGATAAGGCGGCATGAAAACAGTAAAACCATCATTATCGTTTATCGGGGCTTGGCTTCAGTTCAGTCCCTACATCAGGCCGCGCCGCGCTATCGTCGTGGCTGTTCTCTTAGTGTCCGGCTTGGTGACAGCGGCCAATCTGATCCAAGCTTCGCTTCTGGCGAGCGTCATCGATTCGGCCCTCGCCTTTGATTGGAGCCGGCTAGCGGCTCCGCTCGCGATCTACCTGGCGATACTGGCGGTGGACGCCGCCGCCGCTTTTTTTCAGAAATATTTCTACGGCATATTTAGCGCGGGCTTTTTACGCGATTTTCGTACCGGCGCCTTAGAACGACTTCAAAAAATTCCGACCGCCGCTATGGTAAAGCGGCACACTGGCGATCTCTTATCGCGCTTTTCCCATGATCTTTCGCTGGTCCAGGACTTTTTCGGCCATACGTTCCTGGACGCGTTTAAACAGCTCGTCATGCTCATCGCCGCCGCCGCGTATATGGCTTACCTGAATTGGCGCCTCTTATGTGTCAGCATCGCGATAGTACCCCTGGCCCTTCTCGTTGTCGGCTGGCTGATGAAACCGATGCGCGCGTATTACAAGCGGGCCAACGCCGCGCTGGGCCAGGCGAACGCGCTTGTCGCCGACGCGCTGGGCGGCATAAGCACCGTCAAAGCCTACAAGCTGGCCGATCTTTTTTCCAAAAAATTCGCCGACCGCGTGGATGAAGCCCTGTCCTTTGATATCAAGGGTTTCGGGATCATGCGCTGGACCCCGCCCTTCAATATCCTAATGCGGGCTATGCCCACCGTCATTTGCGTCGGGTACGGTAGCCTGCTCATCATCCGGGGCGAACTCAAGCCCGGCGCCCTCATCGCCTTCAACTATCTTTTAGGCTTTGTTCAGTGGCCGCTGGCCTATCTGCCGGACTTGTTCAACCGGATCAAACGGGCGCTGGGCGCCGCCGAACGTATCACGGAAATCCTTGAGTTGCCGCCCGAGCGCGGCGATGGGGAAGACTTTTCCGGCGCTGACAGCGAAGTCGTGGTCAGTTTCAGCGATGTGGTCTTTGCCTATGATGAAGGTCCCGCCGTCTTGAGCGGCCTCAGTTTTGAGCTTGGCCGCGGGGAAACCCTAGCCCTGGTCGGCGCCAGCGGCTGCGGTAAGAGCACGATACTCAAACTCTTGCGCGGCGATTACGAAGCGCGGCAAGGCTCCATCAAGCTGTTCGGCCACGAAACGCGGTCTTGGTCGCTCAGAGCCCTCCGGTCCCAGTTCGCCGTTGTGGATCAAGACGTTTTCCTATTTCCGGTATCCGTCTACGACAATATCGCGTACGGCCGCGCGGGCGCCGAAAGCGAGGCTGTGATCGCCGCCGCCAAGGCGGCCAATGTCGAGGAATTCGCCCCGCGTCTGCCGGAGGGCTATGACACTCTGGTCGGCGAACGGGGCGTGAAGCTGTCCGGCGGCCAGAAACAGCGGATCGCCCTAGCGCGGGCCTTGGTCGCGGGCGCCCCGATCCTCTTGCTGGATGAACCGACCTCGGCCTTGGACACCCACTCCGAAGCCTTGGTTCAAGAGGCGATAGACCATAGTCTGGCCGGTCAGACGGCCATCATTGTGGCTCATCGGCTTTCCACGATTAAGAAAGCCGATCGCATACTCGTGATCGATCAGGGGCGGGTCGCGGAGCGGGGGACGCATGAGGAGCTTTTCGCTAAAGGCGGCCTTTATACAAGCCTGTATCTTAGCCAATTCGACGCGCCGCGGGACTCGGCCGACAGCGTAAGCGGGGAAAACCGATGAGCGCCGCGCCCAACGCCATCGTGAGGGTAGCCAGGTATGTCCGGCCGAGGCTAAGGAATTATGCCATCGGTCTTTTCGTGTTCGCCTTAACCGAGGTGAGTTTCTACATCAGCCTGCCTATCATGATGAAAATCCTGATAGACGCCGCCCTGGCGCGGGATATCGCCCTCTTGTGGCGGGGCGTCGGTTTCGTTCTGGCCCTGTCCGTCTGCGGCGGCGCGTCTTTCGTGCTGTTCATGTATCTGTTTACGCTGACGGTCGGTTTGTTGACCGCGGACATCAGGAAGCGCTGTTTTAAGCATACGCTGCGGCTACCTCTGTCCTATTTTGAGAATAAACACAGCGGGGACATCGTCTCCCGCCTCACGAACGATATCGCGGCCCTGAAAAACTCGTACGACTGGCCCTTGTGGAACTTGCTCGTGACCCTGATAAACGGCGGCGGCGCGGTTGTCGCCATGCTGGTTTTGGACTGGCGGGTCAGCTCCCCGCTCATTATCTCAAGTCTGGTGTTTTCCCTGTTGAACGCGAATTTCGCCAAAGCGATAGGCAAGACCAGCGCCAAAATTCAGTCCGGTCTGGGGAAGCTGACCGAAGCCCTGGGCAACGCGCTCGCCGGTTTTTCGGTGATAAAGCAATTCCGTCTGGAAAAAACGCTGTCGGACCAATACGAGCTCCATAACCGCGCGCTGCGCGACGCGATGGTGAGGCGGGCGCGCCAAGCGGCTTGGCTCGATGTATACAACACCGCGATAGGCTGGATCAGTTTCGGCGGTATTCTAAGCCTGGGCGCCGTTCTGGCCGGCGGCGGTTTCGTCGGCTTTGGGACGATGGTAGCTTTGACCAATCTGCTTTGGGGCGTCAACCGGATGATCCGCGACTCCGGCGGCCTCATCGCCCAATTCCAGGGTTATCTGGCGGGGGCCGAGCGGGTGGAAGAACTTCGCGCCGAAACGCCGGAGGACGAGGCCGCGCCGGAGAGGGCGGCGGAAGAGGGTGGAGCGACGCTAAAGGTCCTTGGGCCGGCGGATGAGCGAAGCGCGGCGAGCGAACGCGCCGCTGGCTGGAAGGCCGGCGAAGCGGCGGCGGGGAACGTGCCGGTCCGCGTCGATATAATCGACCTCTCCTTTGCCTACGGCGAGAAAGACCAAACGCTTCGTGGAATAAACCTGGAAGTCGACGCGGGCGCCTTTGTCGGTTTGGCTGGCCCGAGCGGCGGCGGCAAAAGCACCATCCTGAAACTGCTCTTGGGCTTTTATAGGCCGGCCGCCGGCCGGGTTCTCCTGAATGGCCGCCCGGCCGACGAATTGCCCTTGGCCCGATTGCGGGACTATTTCGCCTATGTTCCCCAAGATGTCTTCTTGTTTGACGCCACCCTCTCCGAAAATATCGCTTGCGGCCGACCGGGCGCGAGCCATGAAGCGGTGGAAAGGGCGGCGCGGTCGGCCGGCGCCCACACTTTCATCAACGCCCTGGAAAAGGGCTACGAGACGGTCGTCGGCGAGCGCGGCGTCCGTCTTTCGGGCGGGCAACGGCAGCGGATCGCCATCGCCCGGGCTCTTTTGAAGGACGCGCCTATCCTGCTTTTCGATGAAGCCACCTCTTCCCTGGATTCCAGCGGCGAGCGGCTGATCCAAGACGCCATTCTCTCCCTTGGCGGAGGCAAAACCGTGCTGGCGGTGGCTCATCGCTTATCCACCATCGAAAAAGCCGACGATATTTATGTGATCGACGCCGGAACGGTGGCCGAACGCGGAAAACACCATGAGCTGCTCGCGCGCGGCGGGCTCTATAAAAAATTGTACGATAAGCGTTTTGAGCCGTCTCGCGAAGCAGCTTCGGACCGCTGTTAGCCCATCAGCCGAGCGGCTTTTTGGCAAGGCGTTTTTCTTTATCGGCTTGGTAAAAAAAATAGTTTCGTATATGCTTTATCCTATGGCTATAACTAACGCTATGGATAACGCGCTTCCCGCTGAACGTTGGGTCGGTACCTGGGCCTGCGCCCCGCAACTGACCGAACCGGATAATATGCCGCCGCCGCCGGGACTTGAGGGCAATACGTTGCGGCAGCTTGTGAGGACCACGATCGGCGGTGCCAAGCTTCGGTTCCGTTTCTCAAACCAATACGGTCAAACGCCGCTCCGCCTGCGCGCCGTCCATGTCGGCCTAGCCGCCGGCGGTCCGCGGGTCAGGCCGGAAACGAGCGCCGCCCTGCTCTTCGGCGGCGGGCGCGAAGTTTTGGTGCCGCCCGGCGAAGAGGTCTTGTCCGATCCTATCGATTTCGCGTTGCCGCCCTTGGCCGACCTAGCTATCAGCGTCTTTTTTGGGGAGGTCCCCTCGGCTTTGACCGGCCATCCAGGTTCCCGGATGACCTCCTTTATTCACGCGGGCGACGCGGCCGCCGCGGCCGATTGGCCAGCTGACGCCCAAACCGACCATTGGTATGTGATCCACGCCATCGATACGGCAAGCGACACGGCCGCCGCCATTGTTACCCTGGGCGATTCCATCACCGACGGCCGCGGCTCCACCACCAACGGTAACGACCGCTGGCCAGACAAACTGGCGCGACGCCTGCAAGCTCAGCCGGCTACTCGGCGGCTCTCCGTCCTCAATATGGGAATAGGCGGCAACGCGGTGGTCTCAGGCGGGCTTGGCCCCACGGCGCTGGAACGCTTTGACCGTGACGCGCTGGAACGCGCCGGAACGCGCTATCTTATTCTGCTGGAGGGCGTCAACGATATCGGTTCGGGAAACGACCCGGAAGTGGCCCAGGCTTTGATAGCGGCCTTCAGGACTTTCATCAGGAAGGCGCGCGGCGCCGGCATCCGCGTCTACGCCATGCCTATCCTGCCCTTCGGCGGTTCGTTCTACGACAGCCCGGCTCACGCGGCGGCCAGGGAGGCGGTGAACGCCTGGATCAGGACGAGCGGCGAATTCGATGCCGTCATAGACGCCGATATCGCTGTCAGTGACCCGGCCGACCGTTCCCGCCTGCTCGCCGCCTACGATTCGGGCGATCTGCTCCATCTGAGTCCCGCCGGCTACCGCGCGGTCGCTGACAGCATAGACCTAGGCTTGTTCGCGTAAGGCCCCAGCGGGGACGGCGACGCTCAGCGCCCCGCGCTAGGGTTTAGCGAACGCCGCTTGAGCGGGGAAGGTCATATTTTCCTGTTAGTTCGAAAAATTCTTATATCGCTCACGCTTTTATCCCAAGTTCCGCTGAAAAAATAGACTGCCTCGGTTTTCCCGATTTCCGCGATTATGATAGCGCATACCGCTGTTTTGGTTTATATATCATAAAAACTGATATATATCATTAAACTTGACAATTAAAAAAAACCATGTATAGAGTGTAAAAGCCCGAAAGGATCATCCATCTTTTGGGCGACGATTCTTTTTTTAAGAGAATAACGTATAGCAAGGAGGAAGAAATGATCAGGAAACTAACACTGACGGTTCTCGTCGCGGCGCTCGCGCTCTTCGTGCCGTTCTACGCGATGGCTGGCGGAGCTGAAGAGGCTCAGCAGGCCGCGGCCCCGAAGACGATTACGTGGTGGCATATCGGCACCGCGGCGAACGACCGGGCGATGTACCAGGGCTTCGCCGATGATTTCATGAAACTGCATCCAGAGGTCAAGATCGAAATCACCGTGCTCGAAAACGAGGCTTTCAAGAGCAAGCTGACCACGGTTATGCAGTCCGGCAATCCGCCGGACGTGTTCCAGACCTGGGGCGGCGGTGTTCTGGCCGAGTACGCTAAGGCCGGTCTGACCAGGGACATTACCTCCTTTGTGAAAGGCACGGCTTGGGGCGATTCCATGGCTCCCGGCGTCTGGGAAGTGTACAGTTCCGAAGCTAAGGTCTACGCTGCCCCCAACGACGCGGGCTGCGTCACCTTCTGGTATAACAAGGATATCCTAGCTAAGGTCGGCTATACGTCCTTCCCCGCCGATACCGATGAATTCATCGATATGGTCAAGAAGGTCAAGGCCGCGGGGTATGTCCCGATAGCTCTCGGCGGCGGCGACAAGTGGCCGGCTATGCACATGTGGTCCTATATCGCCCTCAGACTCGGCGGCCCCCAGCTTTTCCAGGATACCTTCTCCGGGGAAAACACCAAAGGCTTTGAGGATCCGCTGTTCATCAAGGCTGGTCAAATACTCGCCGATCTCGCCTCGCTTGAACCCTTCCAAGACGGTTTCCTCGGCGCGACCTATAATGACGAGGCCGCCCTTGTCGGAAACGGCCAAGCCGCCATGGAACTCATGGGCCAGTGGGCGCCCAATGTTCAGAAAGACAATTCTAGCAGTAAGCTTGGCATAGGCGATAAGCTTGCCGCGGCGCCCTTCCCCGTTATTAAGGGAGGCAAGGGTAAATTGACCGAAGTTATCGGCGGCGGCGGCGGCTGGGCTCTCGGTAAGAGCGCTTCCGATATGGCGGTTGAATTCGTCAAATTCCTCACCAACAAGGAAAACATGATCACGGTCGCTGAAACCAGCGGAACTTTGGTGACAACCAAGGGCGCCGAGGTTGGTATCAAAGATCCCAACGCCAAGATGGTGAAGGCCCTTGTGGACGAGTGTACCTTCTTCCAGCTCTACCTGGATCAATTCCTTTCGCCCGCGGCGGGCGGCGTGGTGAACGACGCGGTGCAGACCATACTCGCGGGAACGGCCAGCCCGGCACAGGCCTGCGCGGCGATCCAAGCCGCCTTCGCTGACAAGTAAGGGGTAGGTATTCCGCCGGGAAACCGGCGGACGCCAGAGCCCCAAAGCGAATCGCCGGACGGGGTTTCCCAGCCCGTCGATTCGCTTCCCGTATTGGTTCTCCAAGCTCATTTGTGGCTTTTTGCATCCCCAGTGAGGTTAAAAGTGGTTAAGCGCGGTATTCACAGAGGATTGGCGGGTAAGCCGAATTTCCTCACCCTTGCCATTCTTTTAGGTCCGGCTTTACTATTATTTACGGCCTTTGTCATAATACCGGTCTTTCAGGCGGCGATATTCAGTCTCTACAAGTGGAATGGCCTTGGACCGATGACGGATTTTAGGGGCTTTAGCAACTATGGCCAGTTTGTCTCCGACCCTATCGTCGCAAAGGCGCTTCTGCACAATCTTATCATCGCCGCCGTATCTCTTTTGGTTGAACTTCCCCTGGCTATGGTGCTGGCGCTTATTGTCAGCGACAGAAAATTCAAGGGGGCGGTCTTTTTCCGCACCTTCTTCTTTCTTCCCTACATGCTTTCCGAGGTAATTACCGGCGTACTCTGGCAGTTTATTTACCATCCTCAGTACGGCCTGGTTAGGTCCTTTTTCGAAACCTTTCTCCCTTCAATCAAAGCGCCCGCTCTTATGGGAAATACTTCCACGGTGCTTTGGGCTATTCTAGTCGTCATAATTTGGAAATACTTCGGCCTGCACATGACCATCTATATCGCGGGCCTTCAGGATATTCCTCAGGAACAGATAGAAGCCGCCCGTATAGACGGCGCTTCCAGGGGACGCATATTCTGGTCAGTTATTCTGCCTGGGATGCGGACCGCGGTCCAGTTGTCGGTCTTCTTTTCTATGATAGGATCCTTCCAGCTCTTTGACCTTGTCTGGGCTATGGGGAAGGGCGATCCGGTGAACGCCGGTGAAACCATCGTAAGCTACATGTACAAGATCGGACTAATACGCTTCAATATCGGGTACGGCAGTACGATCGCGGTATCGATTTTCTTCATCTGCCTCGTTTTTAGCGTCCTCTACCAACGCATCCTTATGAAGGAGTCCGAATAGCCATGAAATCCATGACTGCCGAAAACAGGATAGTCGACGCGTTGCGTTATTTCATTTGCCTTGTCGTGCTACTCATCATCGCCATACCCCTTTACATATCGATTATGGGGGGCTTTAAGAGCGTCGGTCAGCTCCGGGCGGAGCCTATGTCCCTTCCTAGTCCCTTGGTCTGGACTCAATACACCGATATGCTTATAGGCAAGAGCGGCTTCTTCTGGCGCGAACTGGCGAATAGCCTTATCGTCGGTCTTGGCACGGTCAGCGTTGTGCTTTTAACCGGGACCTTCGCCGGTTACGCTCTGGCGCGTATTCGGTTTAAGTTAAGCGGCCTTATTTTTATGTACTTTTGGCTTGGTCTGCTTTTCCCTCTCGCCGTGGCCATCCTGCCGCTCTATGTCCAGCTGCGGAATTTTAAGCTGCTGGATACGCATATCGGCGTCATCCTGCCTCAAGCGGCCTTCGGCTTGCCGATGATGCTTATGCTCCTGCGCGGTTTCATCAGACAAATACCCATGGAACTTGAGGAAGCGGCGGCTATAGATGGATATGGTCGCTTCGGTTTCCTTTTCCGAATCGTCGTTCCCTTGTCTCAGCCCATTCTCGCGACGGTGGGGGTTCTTACCCTCGTCGCTAGTTGGAATAACTTTTTTACCCCCCTTCTGGTATTCAACACCCAAAAGAAGTTCACTCTTCCCATGGGCGTGATGGACTTCATGGGCGAACACGCGGCGGACTGGAATTTGATCCTGGCTTTTCTTACACTAGCGATGGTTCCGGCGATTATTCTCTATGTTTTCTGTCAGAGATATATCGTGACGGGACTTACCGGCGGAGCGATCAAGGGTTGATTGGAAGGCGGGGGTCCATATCTCGGAGCTTGCCCCGGGTCCTTCATTCCGCCGAACCGCTAGCCTTTAGGGAGGAAACAATGCGCACGATAGTACGTATAGACAGGGACCACACGATTAGTCATATCGATAAGCGGCTGTACGGTTCCTTCATCGAACATTTGGGCCGGGCGGTTTACGGGGGCATCTACGAGCCTGGCCACCCGACGGCCGACAAACGCGGCTTCCGAGGCGATGTGCTGGAACTTGTGCGCCAGCTCGATGTTCCCGTGGTGCGGTATCCGGGCGGCAACTTTGTCTCAAGCTTTACCTGGGAAGATTCTGTCGGCCCAGTGGAAAGCCGCCCCAGAAGGCTTGATCTGGCGTGGAAATCCGTGGAGCCGAATACCTTCGGTCTTGACGAATTTTACCATTGGACTCGGGCCGCCGGTACGGAAATTATGATGGCCCTCAACCTGGGAACCCGTGGCATAGACGCCGCGCGGAGCTTGGTGGAGTACTGCAACCACCCCCAGGGTTCCTACTGGAGCGATCTTCGGCGCTCCCACGGCGCAAAGGACCCCTATGGGATAAAACTTTGGTGCCTTGGCAACGAGATGGACGGCCCCTGGCAGGTGGGGCAAAAATCGGCTGACGAGTATGGCCATATCGCGGGCGAGACGGCGAAGGCGCTTAAGCTCTTCGATCCGGGGCTTGAGTTGGTGGCCTGCGGTTCTTCTTCCCGTGATATGCCCACTTTCCCGCAGTGGGAAGCGACAGTGCTTGATCACTGCTACGATTCGGTGGAATACCTGTCCCTCCACCAGTATCATAAGAACCACGATGACAAGCTTCCCCGTTTTCTCGCCGCTTCGGTCTCGATGGACCAATATATCGAAGCGGCCGCCGCTACCTGCGATTTTATCAAAGCTAAGAAACGGAGCAAAAAAACGATAATGTTGTCCTTTGATGAATGGAATGTCTGGTTCCACTCCGAGGAGGAGGACCGAAAAAGAGACCGATGGGAGATAGGTCCCCACCTATTGGAGGATGTCTATACGATGGAAGACGCCCTGGTCGTGGGCTGTTCCCTTAATTCCCTGATCAGGCACGCTGACCGGGTAAAGATAGCCTGCCTTGCCCAATTGGTGAACGTGATCGCTCCCATCATGACGGAGACTGGGGGAGGGGCTTGGCGCCAGTCTATCTATTGGCCCTTCTACTACGCCTCAAAGTATGGCAGGGGCGTCTCTCTAAAGATTGGGATCGATGTAGCGTCCTATGAATGCGGCGATCTGGGAGCCATACCTTACCTGGATGTATCAGCGGTAATGGCGGAGGATGGCGATTCGCTTTCGCTATTTTGCGTAAACCGTTCGGACGAGGCGATAGAATTGGACCTCCGGTCCTATGGCTTTGAAGGCTTTACGCCGCTTGAGCGCTTTGAGCTGCGGAATAAGGACTTAAAGGCGGTCAATACCGCTGCCAAGCCTGAGCTTGTGTCTCCGTCTAAACTCGACGCCGATTGGAAGCTTTCCCTTGCCCCCTTAAGCTATAATTGTCTGCGTTATGCCGCGGTCGGGGATAATTAGCATATTTCTTGTAAAATATCAGTTCGATTGATATACTCAGAATTATTATGGCCTCAAGAAACCGTTTTCTATTGATTAGCGCCCATGAAAACCGGGATGCCATCTTAGCTCTTTCGTCCCAAATCCGCTTGGATATACTAGACCTATTGTCATATAAAAAATTGAACATCGGCGAAATAGCTAGCGAGTTGAAGCTGCCCCAATCAACGGCGGCCACCAATGTCGCGATCCTGGAAAAAGCGGGCTTGGTCGGGACCGAGCTTGTCAATGGACGGAAAGGCAACCAAAAACAATGCGTCGCCGCTTATGAAGAGATACTCATTCAGTTCCTGCCGGAGAAACAGAAAAACGACGACACTATAGAAGTGGAGATGCCTATCGGGCTCTACACTAACTATGCTGTCACTTCTCCTTGCGGACTCTGTTCCACTGAAGGCATCATTGGATATTTGGACGTGACGGATTCCTTTCTTAATCCAGACCGGATGCGAGCGGGCTTGTTGTGGTTTGAAACCGGCTGGGTGGAATACCAGTATCCCAACAACAGCCTCTATTCGGACAAAGCTCTGCGCGCCCTTGAGTTAAGCGCGGAGCTTTCATCCGAAACCCCCGGCACGAACACGAATTGGCTCTCCGATATTTCCATGTGGGTGAATAATGTGGAACTGGGAGTCTGGACCTCTCCGGGGGATTTTGGTGACAAGAGAGGAAAACTCACTCCCTCATGGTGGAAGCTGGAAGGCTCCCAATACGGGCTCCTGAAAAAATGGACGGTGACCGATTCTGGTAGCTATGTCGATGGGGTCCGCGTCTCGGACATTACCCTGGCCGATCTCCGCCTAAAAGACCACCATTCCATTCGCGTCCGTATCGGCGTAAAGGAAGACGCCGCGCATCCGGGGGGCATCAACATTTTCGGAAGAGGCTTCGGCAATTACGATCAAGCCCTCTACCTGTGCCTGCATTTTTAAAGCCGCTCCACAAAGCCGAATGACGTTACAGGTAGCAGGGCATGGTCTTGACCGGCAACCGCGCGTTCAATAAGTATTTTAGATCATGAATCGATATGTATTTGACGGTTTCGAAGGCGGCAAAAAAGGGCGCTGTATAGGCGAGGGCCATATCGGCGTATCAGGGCTATAAAATAGGATAAAGAGCCTCGGGTACCTATAAAACAAGCTGGATGGACGCCCTGTGGGCGCTTAAAAAAGGAAGATGGAATATTATATTTTTACAGATGAAAGTAAAATAACTGCCTCAAGGTACCAATCTATTTCTGCATTCTCTTTGTGTAATTCTTCATATTTAGAAGCAAATGATTTATTTAGCAAAATACTTGTATCTTCGAATGTACGCGAATTCAAATGGCAGGAACTTAAGGATGCAAAAAGTTATTTTTGTGCAGAAAAAATTATTGATTTTATTTTTTGTAATTTAAATAAATATAGTATAAGAATTGATACTATTATTTGGGATACGCATGACTCAAGGCACAAGGTTATAGGAAGAGATGATTTCGCAAATTATGAAAGAATGTTTTATCATTTACTGAATAATTCCATGAAAAAACGTTCTAAATCTGCAATTTGGCATATTAGGCCAGACCAAAGGAATGGCATAAATTGGCAAACTATACACGAATGTTTGGCTGCTAAAGGACATCAAAAAGAAGTAAATGATACAATTTGGGGAACGCTTG
Source organism: uncultured Treponema sp. (assembly GCA_964546285.1). Lineage (GTDB taxonomy): Bacteria > Spirochaetota > Spirochaetia > Treponematales > Breznakiellaceae > CAZJJK01. The sequence goes on from CAZJJK010000006.1 coordinate 52,667, forward strand.
TTTCCGATCCATATTCCTATATAAATTCATTTGTTGAATGCGAATCTCATAAAGAAGTTCTAATACAAGTAGCTGACTTGTTTGCTGGAATTTCTGTCTTTTCTAAAGAGAGTTATGAAAAATATGAAGGATGGCTGAATCAAAAATCGCCAGGATTGTTTGATGTGGAAGATATTCACTTTAGTAATAGAGAGGAATATCGTTTTAGAATGCTAAATTTACTTAATATAAAGTGTAAAGAAAGAAAACTGGGTGTTTCATTGAAAAAATGTAGATGCCTTAAAACTCCCAATCCTGAAAATCCCATTAACTTCTGGTTTTATACTCCACAGAATGAATTTGATAATGCTCCGATTAGGGGATGTTCCGATTGTTGATTTAATGAACTTGAGACCCCGAGCAAATGGATGTAAGCAAATTGGCACCTAAGTTAATCGAAACCGAAATTATCGATTTTGTAACCAAAATAATGCCAGTTATGATTTTATTCATAAGTAGTACCTCCTTTTTTGAATCAAAGAATATTGTCGAATCAAGCCAAACGCCTAACGAAGATATTCCGATCAACAAAAAGGTACCAATTGCTATAAATAGTTGCGAATTGGAGTCTAGTCCTTTCGGGCTCTCAAGCTCACTCACTTGTAATAATAGTGATTTATTTTTTAATAATCAATTATTTAAGGAAAAATCATCCAACACATATAAGGTCCACACTGTCAAGCAAAACTTGAAAGAACAAATTACCACTATCCCTCTCGGGAGAGGTCAGTTCTGAGTTTATCACATTACGTTCCATCCGGATAAAAAAACGCGATTCTGAATCGCTATTCATCTGGGGGGGGCGATCGAACGCGGCCCGAGCCAGTTTCTGAGCGATGATCGACAAAGCCTTGGCTTTGCCATATTTTTTGACCAGCTTGTTGTGCATTTTCTGCGCTGGTTCATTCTTCCGCAGGAATAGAACGCTCGCCTCGCTAAAGGCCCACTTGAGATGGGTGTTGCCGATCTTGTTGTTGCCGCCCGTGACCCGTTTCCCCGCCGATTCATGGGCGCATTTGACGAGGCGGCAATAGGAGATGAAATTCCCGACTTCGGGAAAGCGCCGGATGTCCTCAATCTCGTAGAGTATGACCAGCGACAGGATTTCGCCGACGCCGGGGATTGTGCGAAGAAGAGCCAGCGCGAACGGGTCATGGGTTTTCTCAACGAATATAAGGATAACAATTCCGGGTTTTGTTCCACAGCTTCGGTATTGCTCCATTATGCCCATAAATCATTATGGATTCCGATCATGTTAGTAATAGCCGCGCTTCTTCTTTCTTTTTTTTACACATGACATTATGAATCTCGCGGTTGACTTAGCGATAAGTATCTCCTTTCCACTCTTTTTCATTCGGATAATATGCTTGTCGTCTTAAAGGCGTAGACCGCTGAAGCTCTCCTGAGACGAGACCGATAAGAACCCGCGTCATTTAAATGGACTAAGCGGCCAGTCGGCGATTTCGCCTTATGAAATTAAGCTAGACTAAAGAGTCGGAAGAGCTTTATTTCGGCTTAGCTATCCAGTAATAGCTGATCGCTTTCTCCTCTCCTGACGCTTCAGTCATAATAAAGGTAACGATCCCAAAACAGGTCGTGTTCGTGATAAACCTTCCCGCTATAAGAGCTGGACTATCCGTTGGTGAAGAAATGAACGTGAATTCCCTGTTTTCAATTTTTAAGGGGCCTACTTCAGCGTGATGCGCTTCGCTTATCCGTTTTCCCAAAACATTACGCGCGTAGACTAAAGATTTTCCAATATTATTTTCACCAATGACATTGAACAAAATTGTCTCCCGCTGCGCCTCGTTTAGCAGTATCGCGTGTCGGTCATGAGGAAGATCCGCGCTTTTATCGGTATCGATCTTATAAGTAATTCCATTGTTTTGATTTGAATAGATATATGCCGCGTTTTGGACAATGTGGCTAGAAATATAGCCAAGTTCTTGATTCCCGTTGAAGTATACGTGAAGGAATGTATCTGGGCTTATTTCCATGGGATCAATGACGCAACCGCTCCACGTTCCTTCAATGATTGAACCAGAGATCATTCCCGCGCATCCATTTATGCCTTCTTGGTCATTCAGGAATTCGTAATTGCTCAATGCCGCCTTATAATCGCCTTCGGCCCGTAGTGTTTCAGCGGCTTTTCTGACGCTAGCTTCGCTCGCGGCGCTTCGATATAACTCGGCGGCTTTCACATATTCGCCTTCCTCCCAATAGCTATCGGCGATACCCTTAAGTTTATCCATATTCGCGAGCGACTTATAAATTGGTATGGCCTTTGCGAAAACATGGTTTTCCACATAAAGGTCTCCT
>CAZJJK010000007.1:0-50889 GCA_964546285.1 uncultured Treponema sp.
AAGTCGCTTACTTTCGCAAGAACCTCTCACAGTTTTATTGCAAGGCTTATTATCTACATACAATACAAACAATAGCGATATAACTGCGCTTGCCATTATTGTTGGCTTTCAAAAGTTGAAGACTTTTGAAAGCACCTTAGTTAAAAGATAAAAGTAAAGAAAGTACGCGGTTTTCAAGCGCCAGGCCTATATTAACGCGTACTAGAGTTATAGCGGTTTAGTCGCTTGAGCGAAAGCTAACCGTAGAGCGTAAGCAGGAGGGGCTCCGTGCGAAAAAGCGTCTTAATCATCGCGTTGTGCGCGTTATATATGAGTTGCGCTAAAGAAAACGCGATCAGTATACGCCATGTTTATTATGATTATCCGGATTTCTTCGCGGCTATCCGTGATACTTCAGGGAATATTATTACAAAAAATCAAGCCGCTTTTACTCGCGGTCATCTAAATGAACAACAGACGCGATTATATAACGAGGCGGCTGGGACTTATATAACACACGATATCAGCAGCAGATATATACAAAAGTACTATCTTCAAATCTACTCAAGACCCTGGGAGGAATTCAGCTGGGGAAAAGATAAAAGCCTAGATTTCTGGAATCATGGAATACTTGATTACTCACTTGATTTCAATGAATTTGTTATAAAAACAGATGACAGCGGACTTCGTCCGTTATCCGCCCTAAGTCTGAGTGATCCAAACTATGATGCCGCTTTTACCGTAGCGGCATGGTTAAGAACTAGTTCGCCAAGTAAACCTCGCGAATTTCTACAGGAGCTTGCTCAAACAGAAGAAGCTCAATACCAAACTTATAAAGACCGTCTTATTGAACCGAGGCGAGCATATAAACTTATCAGAAATACCTTTCTCTCCTTAATGGCAAGTTGGCGCGATGGCGCTTTAGCGGACCAATTGGCATTTATTTCTTATGATGGCTTAAGCGTAGACAATTACCCCTATATCGCTAACGCTTGGCATTGGCCTTATGGTTTTCTTAAAGAGAAAAGCGTGAATGGTGAGGAGACTTTACTTTATGATGGACGCTTGGAATCACAAGCGCGCGCGCTTTTTGACTATATGAAGGAAGTTGATGTTTATAGCAATCTAATAATGAACGACGATATTGAAATACTGTTCCGTCAGTATAACAATCCTATAGTTCTGGACCTCGTTCCATATATTGGAACAGGCCGAAACGCGATACCGACAGAGGATCGCCTTTCTTTATACTTTGTTGAAGAAGATGGTATCTGGAAAATAAGAGAAATATCGTTTTGGGTAGACATATCACGCGAGTTAAAAGCGGTCCATTCCGCCGATCCGTATTGACGAGTCGGCCGCAAAACCGGACAATAAAGGCACTATCCCCTATAGTTAAGGAGAAGATGCCATGAGCGTGATTGAATACATTGAAGCCCGTGAAATATTGGATTCCCGCGGCAATCCTACCGTGGAAGTGGACGTCGTATTAGAAGATGGAACCATAGGCCGCGCGGCCGTTCCTTCTGGAGCGTCCACGGGAGAGAATGAGGCTGTCGAACTCCGTGACGGCGATAAAAGCCGTTTTATGGGTAAAGGCGTTCAAAAAGCGGTTGAAAACGTTAACAACACCATTGCCGCGGAATTGCAGGGTTTAGACGCTCTTGATCAGGTAGACCTTGATCGTACCATGATTGAATTAGACGGTACCGAGAATAAGAGCAAACTCGGGGCTAACGCTATCCTTGGCGTTTCCATGGCCACCGCTCGCGCGGCCGCTAATTATCTAGACATTCCGCTTTATAAATATCTTGGCGGTTTCCATTCCAGCCTTCTCCCCGTTCCTATGGCTAATATCATAAATGGCGGCAAACATGCTGACAACAAGGTAGACTTCCAGGAATTTATGGTTATGCCTATCGGGGCTCAGTCCATTCGGGAAGCGGTACGCTGGACAGCCGAAGTTTTCCACACCCTAAAGAAAATACTGAAGGATGCGGGCAAAAATACAGCGGTGGGTGATGAGGGCGGTTTTGCCCCGGATATAGCTAACGAGGAAGCGTTAGACTTCATCATGAAGGCTATTGAAAAAGCTGGTTATAAACCAGGCGACGATATTGCCATAGCTTTGGATTCCGCCGCCAGTGAGCTGTTTGAGGAAGGCGGAAAGAAGGGATATAAATTCTGGAAGTCCAACCCCGATAAGCTCTTTACCAGTGATGAAATGATCGATATTTACACAAAATGGGTAAGCAAATACCCAATCGTTTCCCTTGAGGATCCACTGGATCAAAATGATTGGGATGGCTATGTCAAAATTACAAAGGCGCTGGGTGGTAAGGTTCAGATTGTGGGCGACGACCTTTTCGTCACAAATCCAAAATACCTGAAAAAGGGAATTGATCTGGGAGCGTGCAATTCTATTCTGATAAAGGTTAACCAGATTGGAACCATCACTGAAACCTACGAAGCCGTAGAAATGGCCAAACGAGCTGGATATACCGCGGTCGTGTCTCACCGCTCAGGCGAAACCGAGGACAGTTTTATAGCTGACCTGGTTGTAGCTCTTGAAACCGGTCAGATCAAAACGGGTTCTATGAGCCGCACGGATCGTATTTGCAAATACAATCAGCTGATGCGGATTGAGGACCAGTTAGAAGGCGTTTCCGAATTCGCTGGAAAAAAAGCTTTCTACAGCATAAAAAAATAAACAGCGCTTCATAGAACTGGACGGTATGGACCGTCAAGAAGATTAAATAGAGCCGTTCCTAAAGGAACGGCTCTATTATTAAGCGCCACAGCGGTATTTTTTTTTGCGCTTCTACACAATATTCTAATTACAATTAGGCTACATGATATTATTCTTGAAAAACCAAGAATCGGGCCACGGTTTATCGCTAAAGGGAAGGATATATGGTTTACATACTTGAAACCGAAAGACTTTTATTGAGAGAATTAGTTGACGAAGACAGCGAAGCTTTAGCTATGGTTTTATCTGATAAAGATTCAATGAAATATTACCCTCATGAGTTCAGTCATGAGGAAGTTAAGGCTTGGATAGCTTGGAATCGCCGTAATTATAGAGAATATGGATTTGGCTTATGGGCTGTCATTAGAAAAGAAGATTCCTCTTTCCTAGGAGATTGCGGGATCACAATGCAGAATATAGATAATAACTACTTACCGGAAATTGGATTTCATATAATTAGCGCTTATCGACGTAAGGGCTACGCTTCGGAAGCCGCGATAGGCGTAATGGAGTTTGTAAGGGAGAAACACGGTTTTATAAAGCTTTATTCATATTGTGAAGAAGCTAATTTAGCCTCCTTAGCCGTCATGAGAAAGATAGGGATGAAAAGAGAAAAAGCGTATATCAGCTCCGGCATAAGGCGACTTGTTTACTCAAAAAAATTAGTTTAATTATTTATGGGGAAAGGCGGGTTTTATAGCCGTGACTAAGCTTATATTATTCCATAAGTCTCATTTATGAATTATTCGATAACATTGAAAGAAAGGGGTTAAACGATGTACAGCGTAAAGCCAGGCAGAGGTCCTTCCTTGATAGGCGGTATTAGCGGTGTCGCGGTAGCCATATTTGGCGTCATCTGGACGTTCGCGGTATCCTCGACAGGAGCGCCTGGCTTTTTTTATATCATCGGTATCGTGTTTATAGTGATAGCTATAAATATAGCGATATACAACTTCTTAAACGCCGGTAAAAAAAATAGAATGAGCTATCTCGATATAACCACAGACCACGAAGAGAGCGATCCTATAGCCCAGGCCTTAGGATACGGCTCATACAAGACAGGCGGGGAAAAAAGGGAAAATTCGGGTCCAATTCCTATGATGAAAAAATTCTGTCCATATTGCGGGACCGCGCTTAATTCCGATTTTAATTACTGTCCTAAATGTGGGAAAAGCATATAAACATGCATCTTACAAAGCTTACTATTAACCCTTCTATTTTTCCCGTACATGACCGTTATCCCTTTCATATACCAGCCATACGTAATACCAGAGAATTAAGCCTTGCTCAGAGAGTAACGTTTTTTTCAGGCGAAAATGGGTCCGGTAAGTCCACTCTGTTAAGGGCTGTCGCGAAAAAAGCTAATATCCATCTTTGGCAGGATGACACTCGATCCCGCTATGACTATAACCCCTATGAAAATTCGCTTGATCAAGCTATCGATATAAACTGGGCTAAGGGCCCAGTACCCGGTGGTTTTTTCAATTCCCAACACTTCAGTACCTTCACGCGAATGATTGATTCTTGGGCTAGCAGCGACCCAGGACAACTTGATTATTTTGGTGGAAAATCTTTAGTTTCTATGTCTCATGGACAAGCGCTTATGGCTTACTTCAAAGCGAGATATTCATCAGAAGGCCTTTTCCTTTTAGACGAACCAGAAACAGCGCTTTCCCCTAAAACCCAGTTAAACTTGTTATCCTTCCTCGCCACCGCCGAAAATAACGAAAACGCTCAGTTTATTATCGCGACCCATTCACCCATATTACTTTCTTTGCCAGGAGCGTTAATCTATCATTTTGGCGAAAAAAATGTTCATACGATAAAGTATAGGGATACCGAACATTATAAAGTCTATATGAGTTTTTTTGAACGCCTAGGTGAAACCGCCCAGTAGGAAGCCTCCTTTTTCCGCTTGAATTCATGAGTGAATGCTTTATGCTTCAATATTATGGCACGGACTTCATTGACAATAGCCTTCATTTTTATATTACTCCCAGGGGCTATTTTTGCTGATGAAGCTAAACAGCCATCCATTATCCTTTTCATTTCGTCATCAAGCGATTCTAATAGAGCCGTGGCGATGGAGGCCGCTTTCACGGAGAAGTGGCGTGAACGCGAACAAGCGGTATCGGTATTCCATTTCATGCACTACTCCTATTCTTTGCCTCAATCAGAGCGCGATACCGATTTCGCCATAAAATACTTAAAAGAACGTTTCGCGGAGCGATCCCCAGATTTAATTGTCGCGCAGGCCGATTACGCTGCCCAATTTTCCATTTCTTTACGGGATATAGTCTTCCCTAAAACGCCTGTTGTCGCTTTCGATATGACACCAAATGCCAAAGAACACTTTGCCGGTATAAGTTCTATTTATTTATTGGAAAGCTCTGTATCGGGCTTAGACAACATAGAGTTCGCGAGAAAAATATTCCCTGACAGAAAAAGAATCGTCATTTTTTTGATTACGGGGCCAAGCCTAGCAACCCAGGATTTTGTTAAGAAAGAAACCGAGATGTTTTTCCCTGACATGGATGTTATCGTGTTGCCAAATCCTACTTCAGGCGACGCTGACGCCGTTTTATTTTCCTCCATCGATGACACTTTTATTCTAAATTTCTATTCAGGCTGGATTGACAATACAGGCCGCCAATTAAGCGGAAAAGCTTTTACTGAGCATATCGCGAAACACTATAAGGTCCCCGTGTTTGAATATATACGTGAAAATTTAGGCGTTGGCTCTGTCGGCGGGGTTGGCGTTTCGGCAAAAACCTGGGGTCAGGCCGCCGCGGACTTAGGTTTATCCCTTGTTCTGGACGCCAAGGAAGCGCCTTTTTGGTCCTCCTCGACCGCCCTTAACAGCGCGTTCGCGGATTATCAAGTACTAAGCTCTTTTGGCGTACAAGCTCATGCTATTCCAAAAAACATTGAGCTTATCAATACCCCGCCGGATTTTTGGAACCGCTATCGGACTTATATACAAACAATTATAGCGGTCTTAATTATCGCTTTAATGCTATTATCGCTCCGCGCTTGGTCGCGGCGGAGAGAACGTCGTTTATTGGTGGAAGCTAAAAGAACGCTAGAACAAGAGGTAGCGGAACGCACCTCACAATTAAGCGAATCAAATCAAGAATTATCCGCCGCCAATGAAAACCTTGTCGCTTTAATGCGTAAAACCGAAGCCATGCAAGAAAATGTGCTGAGGTCAGCGAGAGAGATAACCCTAGGCCGTTTAGCTTATGGCTTCGCCAATGGCTTAAACAGCCCGCTAGCGGCCGCGCGCTCCGCCATATCAAGTTTCCGCTCCTTCGCTGGCGGTGGGATTATTGGCGCCCCTACCTTTATTATGTCTCTTTTCCAGTTCGACGACAAACAAAGAGCCCTATTTGCCCGCTACGCGCCGACTGTGCTAAGGCGATTGGGAACAACAGGCCTCCATGAGCCGGAAACGCTACGACGCCAGTTGGAGGAACGCTTAGGGACGCTTTTATGCGAGGATCCAAGCGGAACCGCTTCCGATCTAATTGACGCGGGCTTGGATAGTTTTGAAGAATCTGAGTTATCAGCGTTCGCTCCCGCTTCCGCACGTCCGGTAGTCCGCTCACTGTATGGGCTATCAGTCTTAGAACGTTCAATAAACATCACCGAGGAAGCTGTGGAAAGAGCCATAGACGCGGTAAAAGCGGTACGGGATTATGTATCTGACACATGGACGGAAAACCCTGAAACAACGGCGAATCTCCGCGCTACCGTGGATCGGGCCCTCTTGCTATTCAAAACTAGACTTTCTCCGCCAATTATTCTTAAAACGGAATTGAATAATTTACCGCCAGTTGTCGGAGCGGAAACGCGTTATGTTAGGCTCTGGGCGCATTTGATCCAAAACGCGCTCCAAGCTATGCCAACTGGCGGCGAATTAGCCATAAAAATATATCAGGAAGGCCAGTACGCCAACGTCGAAGTATCCGATCAAGGTCCTGGAATACCAAAGGAAATCGCCGACAAAATATTTGAGCCCTTCGTCACTACCCGTGAAATAGCTGAAGGTATGGGCCTTGGGTTACCTTTCTGTAAAAGAATCGCTGAGTCCTACGGTGGGTCTATTGCCTTTTCCAGCACATCTCAAGGGACTTCATTCCGAATAAGCCTTCCTTTAGCGGAGGCTTCAGATTGAGAGGACGCCAATCCATCCTCATTGTTGATGATGAAGCCATTCTGCTTTTATCCATGCGCCAGGAATTAAAACTGAAGTTTGGTAACAAATACTTATATGAAACAGCTTTAAACGCCGAACAAGGCTTCAGGACAATTGATAAGCTAAGAGATGAGGGCTCTCCTGTCATGCTTGTAATCAGTGATTTACTCATGCCAGGTATGCGTGGGGATGATTTTTTACGCCGTCTACGCGTTGATAATCCTGATTTAAGGCTGGCTTTGCTCAGTGGGCACGCTGATAATGTCAAAATGATTAACTTAGCCGCGGAACTAAATTTAATCGGGTTTCTTCCAAAACCCTACCGTTCATATGATCTGTTCTCGCTTGTTGAAAAAGCCTCAAAAACCAAATAGCGGAGGAATTCTTACAAGTCTCAGACTTAGAAAACTGACGCCCACGACAGGCGCGCATTATATTAAACATATATAATACAAAGAATAACCATTTAAAGCATAAGACAGTGAGAGGCTTTTTGACAAACAAACAATTTTATTAAACGGCTCAATAGCATAAGGGTTCATTGATTCTCACCTGGCGACGATTCGGCTTGTTTGTCGTAATTCATCAAGGCCTCAGCGGCTAAACCGCCGAGTTCTTTCGGGGCCGCGGAATACGAAGCGGGCAAGGTGTTTGGGGAAACGCTTGGAACGCGTCGGACACGAGCGATACGCAAACGCTCTTTTTCACGAGCGGCGAAAACCAAAGCTTCTCGAGCCGCGGCAACGACTGAAAGCGCCAGTTGTTTTGACAAGGAACATTGATTGACGACAGCGGCGGGATCAGCTGCCGCGAGCGCTTCAATAGAGCCAAAAGTTTTCAGCAAGACAGCCGCTCGTTTCACACCAATGCCATTAACGGCCTGCAAGCTCTTAAGGGCTATATCTTTAGACCGAAGCCGCTGATTGAGGCCTGTAGCGAAGCGGTGGGTTTCATCACGAATATGTTGGAGTACCTTTAAAGCTTCAGAACGCTTTGACAGACGGATAGGAGCCGTGGCTTGCGGCAACCATAATTCCTCATCTCTCTTAGCAAGACCCACAATATCTATCGTTATTCCCAATTCACCTAGAATGGCTTTCGCCGCGTTGACTTGGCCTATACCACCATCAATAAGCACAAGATCAGGTAATTCAGAAGCCTCGGAAAGAAGACGTCCATAACGCCGCGCTACGGCCTCTTTCATCGCGGTAAAATCATCAACCTGCCCTTCTGTACTCTTTATTTTATAGTAGCGATAATTCTTTTTATCCGGCACCCCTTCTTTAAATGAAATAAGGGAGGCGACTGTATGTTTCCCATCCAATTGAGCGATATCAAAACCTTCAATACGCTCAGGACGCTGCTTTAGCCTTAAAACGGAACGGAGCTCATCCAAAGCTGGACCAGCCCCGCGCTCGCGCAGCCTTTTCCGTAAATCCTCACTCGCGTTCTGAAGAGCCATCGCCAATACCGCTTCATGACGTTTTTCATTTGGCTTAAGAAATTCAACGGAGACAGCGCAACGTTCGGAAAGCCATCGGCGCACCCTGGCCAAAACCGTATTCGAATAAGTACCGCCAAGATAGATATGCGGTGGCGGCGGATGATCAGGTCCATAATAACTAGTAAGAAAGGACTCAAGGCTATCTTCATCATTAGCGGCGGATAAGGTCCGGAATAGTTCCCTGCCCGTCATTTTACCACCGCGCAATGAAAACACGGAGAAGGTAGCAAGAACCCCTTCCATAACCCACGCTATATAATCCCTTGCGTCGGGATCAAAATCGACGACAGAACCGGCTTCGTTCAAAGCCTCTATAGCCCGAATATCATCACGAAGGCGGGCGGCCTTCTCATAGTCTCGGGCTTGCGCCGCCACCAACATTTCAGCGCTTAAATCTTTAACAAGACCGGCGGTATCGCCGGCTAACAAAGCCTTGGCTCTTTCCACATGAACCGCATACTCCGCTTGACTGATTTTGCCGCAACAAGGAGCGGAACAACGACCTATATGGTAATACATACAGGGAGCGTCCCTTTTACGGAACCTCCGGCATTTTCGCAAAGGGAAAAGCTTAGCTGTTAATTCTAGCAAAACGTCCAAAGCGGGAACATTGGGAAAAGGGCCGTAATATAAAGACCCATCCTCAACGATACGCCTAGTACGAAATATTTTAGGAAACTGGTCAGCCGTAACGCGTACAACTGGATAACTTTTGCCATCCTTAAGATTTATATTGTATTTAGGCGAGTGTTGCTTTATAAGGGTGTTTTCTAGGAGCAGGGCGGAATATTCATTGTCAACAATGATAGTTTCAATAGACGCGGCGCGACGAAGCAGGGTCCGGGTTTTAATATCCTTTTCTCCAGAAAAATAAGACGCTAAGCGGTGACGCAGAACGCAAGCTTTGCCGATATAGATAATAGTCCCTTCTTCGTCGCGCATTATATAAACCCCAGGTTCCAGGGGCGCTTCTTTCGCGGCGGCGCGGAGTCGACTATACTGATTCGATACGGATGGCTGGTCCATGATTTACACTTATAACATACGGTATTGGCGGGGATCCGGCCAAGCTCGCCGTATAACTTTTTCCATCGCTTTGCTTTTTTTGGCGATAGCGTACCCATCGGTACACGCTGAAGAACGAAGCCTTATTATGGGGGGGGGCGAGGGCTGGTCTTATACGTCAACGCGTCAGATCGCCATTGAATCCATCGGCCTAGGCCGTTTTCCGATAATGACACTTTCTTCCGCTTTGGCGGAGTCGGAAAACAGCGATCTTAGTCTTCATTTTAACGCGCCATTGGCCACCGAGTTTCGTGATACAAACGGCAATTATGTAATCACTGTTGACCCAAGCGTCAGCGTGGCCGACTCTCGCTACGCCCGAAGGGGAGATGGCGCGGCTCTCTTTGTAAGCGAGGGGGGAATACGCGTCAAGGCTTCGCGTGATCCTTCGCTTTTCTTATCACCAGGGGTCAAAGACGGCGATTTTACTATCGAATTTTGGCTATACCCGGCTACAGGCGGCACCGGGGAACAAGTATTTGTCTGGTCAGCCCTTCAGCAACAAAACATTCTGGACGTAGCCGCCCAAAGCGCGCGTTGCGCGATAGATAAAAACGGGCTTAAATGGAGTTTTACAGGTTTTTTCCTTAATGGGAATGGCGATAACACCGTAGAGCTGACTCTTTTTTCCCAACCATTAACGCCAAAAGTATGGAGTCATCACCTTATTAGGTTCGATTCAAAAATCGGTCTTATCGAATATTTAGTCAATGGTCAAATAGTCTCCCTCGTTTATGCCACAGCCACTGGACAAGAGGGCGGAGAGCCCTATTTCCCGTTTATTGGAGACAGCGGGATCTTAATAATCGGTAGCAATTACAATGGTATGATTGACGAATTTAATATCAGCCGACATTGGGTTGAAAAACCGGGGCTTAAGCGCTATCCGTCTTCCGGCGGACGGATGGAGACGGCGCCACTGGATTTGGGGTATTCCAACAGCTTGATCGGTAGCTTGGAGACGAAAAGCTCAACTCCTGGCGAATGCGCTTTAATATTCTATCTTCGTTGTTCTGACTATCAATATTTTACAAGCGGCGAAGAGCTTGAATGGATTCCAGTCGCCGCCGGCGTGGACTTAGGAGAAAATTTTCATGGTAGATGGGCGCAAGTCGCGGTAGATTTTTTTCCGGATTCCTCCGGCGAAACCGCGCCAGTCCTTGAGGAGTTACGGCTTCGTTTTACACCGGATGAACCTCCCGCCGCGCCTTCCTCTCTAACAGCCATAGCCGGTGATAGCAGGGTAGAACTGTTTTGGAAGCAGTCGCCTGACGCGGATGTCGCTGGTTACCTTGTGTATTTTGGAGACGCCCCTGGGAACTATTGGGGTCATTCAGAATTGTCCGGGAACTCTCCTATCAACGTAGGCGCGAATACAAGCTTTACTATTAAGGGCTTACGTAATGACGCGCTATACTTTTTCACAGTAGCGGCTTATGATAAGGCAAGTCCGCCACATATCGGCGTTTTTTCCCGCGAACGGTCGGCTCGGCCGGTAAGGACTACTCTACCATGACATCGGATACTTCTAAGACTTTGATGGAGCGGGCTAGAGGCTCCTCCCGTATCGGCGCTTTCGCTGAGGCTGAACAATACCTAAAAAAATATCTAGCGTCCTCTCCTTCCGATCGAGATGCCGAACTATTTTTGGGAACCATACTAGTACGCGGCGGAAAAATATCTGAGGCTATCCAGATTTTTATCCGAATCCTTAGTCGGAATCCTCGCGACGCGGAAGCGCTTAACAACTTGGCGGTAGCGTACCGAACTCAAAACCGTTTAGAGGCGGCCCAATCGGTTATTCAAAAAGCCATCCTGATTGACCCCTCTAGAGCCGAGTTCCATTACAACCTCGGGAATGTTCAAAAGCAAGCGGGCAACTTAAAGGAAGCCGCAAAATGCTACGCTAAAGTTGTGGATTTGGATAATGGCTTCATTCCAGCGTATAACAACCTGGGGACTATGCGCCTGCGATTAGGCGAAACCGCGAAAGCTTCAAGCGTTTTCCGTAAAGGTTTAGCCCTTGACCCCAATAACGCGACGCTTCTCTTCAATTGCGGCTTAGCCCAAGAATCGCAGGGTGATTTCGCGGAAGCCGCGAAACAATACGCCTTAGCGCTTAAGAGGCGACCTGGCTGGCTTGAAGCCATGAACAATCTTGGCATCACTCTATTGAAGGCCGGTCGAGCAGTGGATGCGGCCGGTGTATTTAAGCGGATGTTGGCTATCGATCCAAATAATGCGGAAGCACACAATAATCTGGCCATATTATTAGAGGAACAGGGCCGCCATAATGATGCCCTATTAAGTTATAAACGAGCTTTAGAGGCTAAGCCCTCATATATAAAGGCGAGGGTTAATCTAGCCAGATTAATGGAAGCGAAGGGTGACACGGCTGGAGCGGTTGAAGAATTGGAGAAGTTACCGGCCAATGAATCCGCCCATTCGGAAATACAACGACAATTAGCGGAGCTCTATTTTCGTCTAGACCGCTACAAAGACGCGTTGGCTAAGGCGGAACAAGCGGTTAAACTGGACCCTAACAACCCGCAAGCTTGGCTAGTACTAGGGCTAGCGCGTCAAGCAATGAAACAAGACAATGCCGCCCGTTCGGCTTTTACCCGCTTATTGGCCTTAGACCCAGACGCCGTTGATTTTCATTTAGATTTAGCCGACCTATATTTCCGTGAACACCGTTATGAGGAAACCGAAACTGAACTAAAAGCTTATCTTGAAAAACGCCCAGGGGACCGTAACGCGTTTATGCTTCTTGGACGGCTATATACCGAAAGCGGGGATATACAAAAAGCGCTAGAGACCTTCCAAGAATTGCTCTTATCAAACCCCAATGACGTGGAAGCGTTAAGCGCCATAACTGAAATAAAGCACAACGCTGGCGACGCTGAGGGGGCTATGGAAGCGGCTGGCCAGCTTGTCAATATTCAAGGGCAAAGAGCCAGTTCCGATGATCTATCGGACCTTAATCGCTCTTTAGAGTCCTATGAAAAAGCGATAAAAAACTATGGTAAGGCAATGAGCGAGATGTGGGAACGTAATCTCGCTAAGCTAAGGCCAAACGGAGACAACGAAAAAGAGGATATCGCCGCTCTGTTCGATGGCGTTTTTGAGGCGCCGGCCGCTATAGACGAGAACGAGGAAACTTTACTTATAGAAGATTATATACATGAGGAGAGCCCTTCTTTATCCGATCTATTAAATTCGGAAGCCGATCCTGAATCAGTCAGCGCCCAGCCTCCGCCCGATCCATATAGCGGGTTAGCGGAAACAGGGAATCAGGAACCAGTTCCATCCCAAGGCAAAGAACCCTATGAACCGCCGCAAGCGCCGCCACCTATGGCTGCCCCCATTTCAACTACACCTATGATGGTTCCCATAAATACGCCGGCGCCCATCCAAAGCCCTATCCAAGCAACTCCGATATATTCGGATTCTTCATTCTCAAAGCCCGCCTTCAGCGCCGCTTTTCAAGAGCCGCCTCAGGTAAAGCCCATAAACCATCAGCTCTACAAGCCCGTTACCGAAGAAACGCCACGTTCTCCTTCATATATCGATCAGACACAAAGTCCCTGCCCGGAAGCTCAAACAGATCAGCTTATGGATACTAATACGCAAGGCGGATTTGAGTTCGAGAAGAAATCGGAAACGAGTGATAGCGTAGATTTTCTTGATGAAGGGCTTAGCGGTATGGAGCCTTTCCCGGAAGATATTCAAGCAAAGGAAATAGAGCCCTGTGATGACGACAAAATATCTGAAACGGGAAACAAAGACTTAGATCGCGCCGCCAACGATACTATGAATCCCGTTGAAGGAAAGGGGACCGGCTCAGAGCCAGGCTCCACACCAAAAAGTGGCTGCGTCGAGGATAGCGACATAAGCCCCACGGGGACACGTACTGTAAATCCAGCCCGGATTAGACCCGTCTATTCAGAGCTGATTCGAAAATGGTCACGCGGAAAGGCCACGGCGTCCCCCCTGCCGCCCGACGCGAAAAAAACCTTGGAAATGTTTTCTTATCTCCGCTCTTTAATACAAGAGCTGCCGGAGAAACGAAAAGCGGAATTCATGTCCAGCGATGAACGTTTGGCGATGGAATATGTGATTGATCGCCTAGAAGGCAAACCCGGCCTTTTCGCCGGTATTGTGGAGAAACAAACAGAAATAGGTACGCTTGAATCAGGCACGCGAGCATCGGAAACCTTCGCGTCTGGAACCGGCAGTCCCGGCGCTCCGGAAGTCGCATTGACCGCGACATCGTTAATCGATACCCTATCTTATCTTGATAATTTAATGGGCGCGTTACCCGATAAGAACCTGAAATCATCGATTGACCGCCGCGTAGAGAGAATCGTGGCTGGCATCAAACAAGCGCGCCCTGATAGACGGAGTGATCAATGAACGATACTTCGATAAAAAAAATCGAAGATTATATTCAGCGTATGCCCAACCTTCCCACAACGGTCGCAAAGGTTCTAGAGGTTTGTAATAACCCCAGAACTTCGCCAGCGGATTTAAACCAAGTTATTTCATTAGACCCGGTTCTTGTAGGACGGGTTCTTAAACTAATTAACTCGGCGTATTACGGTTTAGGTCAGCAAGTTACCAGCCTAGTACGCGCTATTATTATGTTGGGAATCAATACGGTTAAGAATTTAGCCTTATCTAGCGCCGTCCTTCATAACCTTAGCTCAAAAACCGATTTCACCGCTTTAGATATGGAAGGGTTTTGGCGTCATTCGCTGTGTGTTGGGGTCGCCGCTAAGGTTTTAGCGAAACGCAGAGGCGTGGATGCGAAGCTGGCTGAGGATTATTTCGCGGCCGGTTTATTACACGATATTGGTAAAATTCCTTTAAACGCTGTCTTATCCGACGATTATGTACACGCCATCAGGCTATCCGATCTGGAACGTATGCCCTTATACCAGGCTGAAGCCAGGGTTATTGGATTAACGCACGCTCAGGCTGGCGCCATGATAGCCGACGCCTGGAAACTGGGCGGAGCGGTCGGCGATGCTATCGGCCGACACCACGACTATCTAGCGTATGAAGGGACAAATCGAGACATCCTTTATAGCGTTGTCTTGGCGGATCGTTTCGCCAGCGTCATGGAAATAGGCTTTTCCGGCAGTCGCTATCCTGAAAAACTTGATTCCTCTGTTTGGGAGTTTTTAAACCTTGACCGCGGTATTTTTGAAAGCATAGAGGATATCGTACTGAAAGAAATTGAGAAAGCCAAAGTTTTCTTGAAACTATAAACAAAGCGCTGCCAAAGCGCCGAAATGGCGCCGAGGGATTGCCACACAAGGAGGCTTCATGCTTTCCGTACGTTTTTGGGGTGACCGAGGTTCTATTCCCTGTCCAGGTCCAAGCACCGTAAAATATGGCGGCAACACAAGTTGTTTAGAAATACGCGCCGATGACAGATTGGTAATCATCGATCTGGGTACCGGAATAAAACCGCTAGGTGATTGGCTTATGGCCAACGATTTTAAGCGTGGACCTATAGACGCCGATATTTTTATAACCCACACGCATTGGGACCATATTATGGGATTCCCGATGTTCACTCCTATTTTCATACCAAGTACAAAATTACGTATTCGCGGGCCAGTGTCCTATGAAGATGATAGCTTGGAGTCTATTATCGGCGCTCAACTTTCTTACCGCTATTGGCCAGTCCGACAGAGCGAATTAGCCGCCCAGATTGAATATGACCAGTTAAAGGAAACGGAATTAGACTTAGGCGGGGGGCTAAAAGTACTGACAAAATACTTAAATCATCCTATCCTCTGTTTAGGCTACCGCTTTGAGTATAAGGGTTCATCCATTGTAACGGCCTACGACACAGAACCATTTCGCAATCTTTTCCCGACTGACCCCGATGATCCTAGCTATGATAGAGAAGCGGCGGTGGAAGGTGAGGCGGTGGCAAAAGAAGAAAACGAGAAGATGTTACGTTTTTTCAGAAACGCCGATATCCTTATCCACGATACCCAATACACCAATAAGGAATATGAGGCAGGTAAACAAGGCTGGGGGCATTCAACGTATGAATACGCGATTAACTCCGCTCATAAGGCGGATGTCAAAAAACTGATACTGTTCCATCATGATCCCAACCGAGTTGATGGAGAATTAGAAAAGCTTGAATCCTCTTATCGAGCGCGAGTCGCGGGACGCTCAGCCCTTCAGCTTATGATGGCCCGTGAAGGCCTTATGGTAGAAGCATGAGCCCTATATCAAAACCAAGCCCACAGCGGAGCACAGCTAATCCGGCCGGGGAAAAGCAGGATAACTACGATGTTGCAATAATTGGCTGCGGGGTTTCCGGAGCGAATATCGCGCGTTGCTTGTCCGCGTATAAACTAAAAATCGCGGTTTTAGAGGCCGCCGCGGACACGGCTTTTGGGACCAGTAAAGCGAATTCTGGAATAATCCATGCTGGCTTTCACCATAATCCAAAATACCTTAAAGCTCGTTTAGAAATTCAGGGAAACCTAATGTTTGAACGCCTTAGGAAGGAACTGGATTTCCCCTTTAAGCGCTGCGGCGTCCTAGTAGCCGCTCTTCATTACGAAGAAATGAAGGTTGTTGAACAACTCTATACCCAAGGGCTAGAAAACGGGGTTATCGGTCTTGAGTTGTGTTCGCGTGAACGTTTATTGGATTTGGAGCCAAAGCTTTCACAAGATGTTGTCGGCGGGCTTCACGCGCCTGGAGGCGGTATTGTTGAACCATACCGTTTTGTTTTCGCGCTGGTTGAGTCAGCCTTGCGGAATGGGGTTAAGCTCTTCACACAATGGCAAGTTAAATCAGGCACTTGGAACAAGGCTGACGGTCTTTGGCGGGTAGAAAGCGCTGACGGACGCTCAATACATACTCGCTATGTTATAAACGCGGCTGGCCTCTACGCTGATGTGCTGTCCCGCGCTTTTGGGGCGGAGGAATTTTCGATTATACCCCGTAAGGGCGAGTATTATCTGTTGGATCGCCTCACAAAAGGAAGACCAAATAAGGTGGTATTCCCTGTACCAAGCGCGGTTTCAAAGGGAATACTAGTAATTCCGACTGTGGAAGGAACCGTACTCGTTGGGCCTACATCAAATACAGTCCCAGATAAAACCGATACGTCAACTGATGAGGAGACCCTTGAGCATATAATGGATGTTGGCCGAAAAATGCTTCCTTCTATTAGCAGAAACGATGTTATTTCCAGTTTCGCTGGTTTACGGCCAACGTTAGGCGAAGATTTCTATATAGAGGCCTCAAAAAAAGTACCCTCTTTTATACAAGTGGCGGGCATACAGTCTCCTGGATTAACCGCGTCTCCAGCCATAGGCGAGTTTGTGAAAGATTTACTGAAAGGCATAGGCTTAGAACTAACAGAGCGAAGCGATTGGAATCCAGCGGTAGAACGAAGAACAAGAATAAGAGAGCTATCGCCCTATGAGCTTGACGCCGCCACTAAACGCGACCCCGCTTATGGCAGAATTGTCTGCCGCTGCGAGAACATTAGTGAGGCGGAGCTTATTCAAGCCATACGCGCTGGTCACGACACGCTGGACGGCATTAAATACTACACCCGCGCACAGATGGGCCGCTGTCAAGGCGGTTTTTGTACCTATAAGATAATAAAACTCATAATGCGCGAGACAGGTAAGAGTTGGGAACAGATCACCAAACACGGCGAGGGCAGCCGGGTATTGGAGGGCGAGTTATGAGGGAGAAGGACTGCGATGTCGCCGTAATTGGTGCTGGTTGCGCTGGCATGGCGGCCGCGGCGACTATTTCCAAGGCAGGCCTTTCCTGTGTTGTGATTGATCGGGATGAAAGGCCAGGCGGCATCCTTAACCAATGTGTTCATGATGGTTTTGGTCTCCATGAATTTAACGAGCAGCTTACCGGACCGGAATTCGCCGAGCGGCTATTCAATCGCTTAAAGGAGCTCCCCGCCGAACTTCTGTTAGGGACCACCGTTCAATCAATAAAGACCGCGGACGATGAAAGCGGGCAACAAATTTTCTGTACCTCCCAGGATGGAGTAACGAGCCTTAACACGCGGGCAACGGTTTTGGCCATGGGCTGCCGTGAACGAAACCGCGGTAATATTCGTATCCCCGGAACTAGACCAGCCGGCATATATACCGCGGGTCTTGCCCAGCGTTTGGTTAACGTGGAAGGATACATCCCAGGTAAAAATGTCGTAATAATCGGTTCGGGAGATATTGGACTAATCATGGCCCGCCGCCTTTCTTGGATAGGCTGCTCGGTTAAGGCCGTGGTGGAAATTTTACCATATCCTTCTGGTTTAGCTAGAAATATTGTGCAGTGCCTTCATGATTTTGATATTCCGCTTCACCTGTCCTGCAGAACAACGATGATTTATGGGGAAAACAGAGTGAGCGGCGTTGAAGTGACTCCAATAATTAATGGCGCCCCTCGGCCGGATAACGCGTTTAAAATAGAATGTGACACAGTACTCCTATCTGTGGGCTTGGTCCCAGAAAACGAACTGTCTAAGGAAGCGGGAATAATAATGGATACCGCGACCGGAGGTCCCTTGGTGGACGCTAATCTTATGACCAGCGAGACAGGGGTTTTCGCCTGCGGTAACGTACTTCACGTTCATGACTTAGCCGACTGGGCTGTCTCCGAAGCCAAAATAGCGGGACAAAGAGCCATAGCGTATTTGAGCGGCGAACGATCGCTCACTCAATTCCGTATCAAAGCGGGCTCAAATGTCCGCTATATTACCCCCAGCCGGCTTGATCCGCTCCAAACTAATCAGGTCTATCTTAGAAGCCTAATCGTAAAAAACGACGCCATACTGGAATTTTCCTCTGATCATCGTGTCATAAAATCGATAAAGTTGAGCCATATCCAACCTTCAGAAATGATCTCAGCCTCTCTCACTCCGAAAGAGCTAGCCCCCCTAACTAGGGACAGCGTCATAACAACGAATATTGTTTAGGAGACGGCATGAAGGAAATGATCTGTATTGTTTGTCCGATCGGCTGTCACCTTGAAGCAGAACAAGATAAGGATGGGATTTTGCGAATACGGGGCAATCGTTGCCCTCGCGGCGCGGTTTACGCGCGTGAAGAAATATTGGACCCAAAACGGGTAATTACCGCTACTTGCCCGCTTCTCCAAACTAATGAGAATTCAAACAATGACGCGCCGCGCCGCTTACCGGTAAAGTCAACAGCGCCCTGCCCCAAAGGGCTTATTCGTGAATTACTGACAGATATTTATACCCTTAAGGTCAGCGCTCCGGTAAAAACAGGCGCTGTTTTAATCCCCGATTGGCGAGGTACAGGTATTGATATTGTGGCGACAACAAGCGTGGAGTAAGGCATGATAAAACCAAACCTTGGGGTTGAATCATTTTGGAAAGAATACGCTGAAAAACATGGCGAGACTGTGTTTGCCCACTCCTTGGGTCGATATATAGGCGGATGGGCGGATGATCCAGACACTTTACGAACGCCGCTTTGGGGTCTTATCATCGCTACTTCGGGCGGCTTTCGCTTCCATCATTTCGCTCAAGATAGTGTAGTCAGCACTCTTTGGCGCTTGAATGGGGGTCGTGATAGCTCCAAAGAGCTGGAAATATATATCCCAAAGCTTAGCATTATCAATATCGATTTTTATAAAGAAGGTAGCGCCTGGCGTCGCCTTCTTTTCGCGACACCGCCTCAACTAACATTGAATTATCGCGATGAGAATGAAGCAAAACGGATTCTACGCGCTGATGGCGACCACAATCTTGAAGCGGTTGTGTTAGCTCTCAGGCACGGACAGGTTTCTGCGTCTTATTGACATCGCGACCGCTTGCCAAAATCAGTGATATCCATTTCATTAAGCCAGTTTAGCTTAATTGATCAAAACGAAATCGTTGGCCTATTTTCTAGTAGTGTGCACTGAAAAGGTGCCACCCTAGCAAGGCCTTACCAACTGTTGCCAATTCTGTTGAAGCTTTTTTAAAGAATCTTTTCCCAAAACACAAGCGAGACGGTTAGGCGGGGCCGGGAACTTAACAAAGCGATAGTACGAACTATCATCATGGATTCCGTATGCCTTATCGTACACGTAATCGGAAGGATAGCGAGAGTACCCACGCGGACAGGATGAAGCGTCCGGGAGGCCGCGGTATCGGCCGGGCCTTTGAGCGGCTATATATCCATAGGCCGATGTGGGGTCATCAGAAGGTGAAGTCGGAATGAATTAGGAGCGGTTAATCGGGGCTAAAGCCTAATAATTCTCGCCTCGGTTAGAGTCTCCGTTCCAGCCTCTGTTAACAATATATCATTTTCCAAGCGACACCCTCCATGAGATGGATCGTATAGGCCAGGCTCAATAGTAAACACCATTCCTTTTTCAAAGCGCCAATCATTATCGGCTCGACTACGAACCGAAGGAGCTTCATGAGCTTCCAACCCAATACCATGGCCCAGGGCGTGCGGCATAGTCTTCCGCGCCTTGCTAAATAAAGCATCCACAATCAAAGCGATATCACGGGTAGCGGCGCCAATTTCAACAGCGGCTACGGCATTGCTATACGCTTTTTCCACTAGTGAAACCATTCGCGTTTGAGCGCGCGAAAGAGGCTCTCTCACTACAGTCAGCGTAACATCGGTGGTATAGCCTTTGTATTTTAAACCAAAGTCCAGAATAGACAGGCCAGGGGTTCCAAAATATTCACCGGTATATGAAGGGACGGCATGAATTCCAAAACTACGCGAAGGCCCCGCCGCGATGGTTTCAAATCCGACTCCTTCACAACCGCGCAAACGAGCCGCCGCATCTATAAACAGAGCTACCTCCGTCTCCGTCCATGTCCGATTGGAGCGGAATTCTTTTTCCAAAAGATCGATAAGCTCATTAGTGGCTCGTGCCGCTTCACGATAAATATCGATCTCTTCATCGTCCTTTATCGCACGCCTAATGGCTATCTCATCCGCCGCGCCCCCATCACGGCAAAGGACATCATAATCATTCAGGGTTTCCACATATTTCAAAAAGCGCGGGTACGGCGTTGTAGACGGTATTTCCACGCGCGACCCAAGTTGTAGCTTTAAATGTTCAGCCACTATCCGTGCCGCTTTTATAGGATGTCGTTCAAATTCGGCGTATGCTACCATGGAGTCAGCGTCCGCCATGGTCTTGGCTATATTCACATCCCAAGGGACAAGAAGCGAACGCCGATCCGCCGAAAGGAAGAGAAGCGCGTCTCCTGGTTGCCCAGATAGCCAGCGCACCGCCGGATCACGTTGGCCCTCGCTATCTTCTAGCATTATCATGGCGACATTCTCAGCCGCCATCCATTCATAAAGGCGTTCTCGCCGACGTTCGTAACAAGAAACGGGAACCAAGGGGACGCTCATATATGAAGCTCCATTAATACCTCACGTATAGCCTTTACCGCTTGGTCAATTTGTTTTTCACCAATCCAGTAATGGGTCACTAATCGGTATCCGTCAAAATCAGGCCCGTTAATAAGAACGCCGCGCTGTTTCAAACCCGCTATAAAGGCTGGGGCGGACTCTCCAAAACCCGCTGAGGCGACACGGAAAAAAACCATATTGATATCGGAACGGGTATGATCAAGCTTTAAACCGGGAATAGCTTCTAAACTCTTAGCTAAATAACGAGCATTCCGATGGTCATCCGCCACACGACCCGTCATTTCTTTTAATGCGATAAGACCGGCGGCGGCTAAGATACCAGCTTGGCGCATACCACCGCCCATAAGCTTACGTTTTGCGCGCGCCTTCGCGATAAAAGCGGCGTTTCCAGCCAGCATCGATCCAATGGGAGCGCACAAGCCTTTTGACAGACAGAACATTACGGAATCGGCCCGCTCCGCGATGACGGCGGCCGTCGTTCCCAGAACGACGGCCGCGTTGAAGATACGCGCGCCGTCCAGGTGGACGGGAAGCTTATTTTGTTTCGCGATAGCGTATAGCTCATTCATCGCCTCAAGCGGCACGACCCTACCGGAGGAATGAGCGTTTTCAACACAGATAAGACTGGTCTCAGGGTGGTGGATATCGGGCTTACGAATCCGCGCCGTAACGGCGTCAGAATCCATTACGCCGTCGGGAGCTGAAAGACAGCGGGTTTGAACACCGGAGATAACGGAAGCGGCGCCAGCTTCGTGTTGGATGATATGACATTCCTCACCAAGTAAAACTTCCGAACCACGCGGACACCAAGTAAATAAGGCCAATTGATTACCAAAGGTTCCAGAAGGAACAAATAATGAAGCCTCTTTACCAACCAAGGTCGCGGCGTAGGATTCTAATTCGTTTACGGTAGGATCATCTCCATAAACATCATCTCCAACTGGCGCTTGAGCCATCGCCGCGCGCATCGCCGGCGTCGGCCAGGTAACGGTATCGCTTCTAAGATCAATATATCGCATAGGATCCGATTGTAGCGCAGGCTGAAATAAGGAGCAAGGCGATGTGAAGCTTGCCATCGGCCGGTTACTCTATCGCATAAACCTTAGGTCCCGCCGTATTGGTAAAAAGAAACACTCAAGTGCTTGACAATTCTTAATCAGGGGGCTACCCTTCCTTGTGAAATATTTCACAAGGAAGGGCGAGAATGCATGCTTTACCTGAACCAACAGTAGAACGTCTCGTCCAACTATCTCGCCTACTCTTAGACTGCCCAGAAAATCAAATAACATCCGCGGAAATAGAGCGACGCGCCGGATGGGCTAGCCATACCGTACGCAAGGATATTTCCTATCTCCCTGGGGAATTATCATCTGGTTTAGGCTATAAGGTCCAAGCTCTTAAGGCCGCGATCGACGAGCGCCTGGGATTGACTATCCAACGGCGCTGTTGCGTTGTCGGATTAGGACGACTCGGTTCAGCGTACTTAAATTTTTCAGGGTTTGAGCTTGAGGGGTTTAAGCTAGTTGCCGGTTTTGACTCAAATATAAACAGGCTGGAAATTTTGCAATCGCGAATTCCTCTTTACCCCGCTTTTAAAATACCGGAAGTTGTACAACGTTTCGCTATAGAGCTAGCCATACTCTGTGTCCCGGCGGCTCAAGCGCAAGCGGTCAGTGATATTCTTGTCAAAGCGGGAGTTAAAGGACTTATCAATTTCGCGCCGGTCGCTTTATCAACTAAAGCCGCTGTACGCAATGTTTATATAGTTGATGAATTACGCTATCTCAGCGCACGCATCGGCAACGACGCCGATGAAACCCTCGCCTTGAACGGCGAACAAACAAAGGAGCCCCTATGAAACGCGTGTACAACTTCGCTCCCGGTCCAGCTATACTGCCTTTACCGGTATTGGAGAAAGCGGCCGCCGAGATGACGAACGCTAACGGTTCAGGTCAATCGGTTATGGAAATGAGCCACCGCTCAAAAGATTACAAACCAATCATCGAAAACACCGAAGCCTTACTAAGAGAACTGATGGGAATACCAGACAACTACAAGGTGCTTTTCCTTCAAGGCGGTGCCTCCCTTCAATTCTCCATGGTACCCCTAAATCTGGCCGCGCCAATCAACGGTAAACGCCGGCGAGCTTCCTATGTGGATACGGGTATTTGGTCAAGCAAAGCGGTTGAAGAAGCTTGTAAATTCGCGGACGCTGAGATTGTCGCCTCCTCCAAAGACAAAGCTTATACCTATATTCCGGACGCGCCAGCGCCGCATGATGATGACGCGTATTACCACATCACGTTGAACAACACCATTGTCGGAACAAAATGGAACAGTCTACCTGACACGGGCGATATTCCATTGGTCGCTGATATTTCCAGTAATATACTATCAGAGGAACTAGATGTATCGCGTTTCGCTTTACTGTACGCCGGGGCTCAAAAGAATTTAGGGCCAGCTGGAGCGACCGTGGTAATCATTAGGGATGACTTGATAAGCGGGGCAAACGAGTCAACACCGGCCTTGTTACGTTACGATATCCACGCCAAAAACGCTTCCATGTATAACACGCCACCGTGTTATAGCGTATATATCATCGGTCTGGTACTGGAATGGCTCAAAGCGGGCGGTGGCGTCGCGGCTATGGCCAAACGCAACCGCGAAAAGGCGGCCCTAATATATGATTATCTGGACAAGTCAAAGTTATTCCGTAATCCGGTCTTACCGCCCTACCGTAGCTTAATGAATATCCCCTTCGTCATCGGCGATACAGATTTGGAAAGCCGCTTCATCAAGGAAGCGGCGGCCGCTGATCTCATCAACCTGGCCGGCCACCGGCTAGTCGGCGGTATGAGAGCCAGTGTTTACAATGCCATGCCTATAGAAGGCGTCAAAGCCCTTATTGATTTTATGTCGCGTTTTGAAGCGGTAAATAGGAGGTAATATGTTTCGCGTAAGAACCATGAATAAAATATCGCCCGCCGGTTTAGAACTATTTCCCCGCGTGAATTACGAAGTCGCCGGGGATCTTCCCAATCCTGACGCTATACTGGTAAGAAGCGCCGATCTGCACTCCCTTGATATTCCAGATACCGTAAAAGCGATAGCCCGAGCGGGAGCCGGCGTCAACAACATTCCTATCCCTCAATGTTCTGATCGCGGCATTGTAGTCTTTAATACCCCCGGCGGAAACGCAAACGCGGTAAAAGAATTAGCGCTTAGCGCCCTACTCCTGTCATCGCGCAAGCTGACGGCTGGTATAGAATGGGCTAAATCCATAGCCGATAAAGCTGATGAAGTACCAGAATTAGTGGAAAAAGGTAAATCCAAATTCGAAGGGCCGGAAATTAAAGGAAAAACGCTGGGGGTCGTCGGCTTAGGCGCGATCGGCGTAATGGTCGCCAATGACGCCATCGCTTTGGGTATGGATGTTATAGGCTTTGATCCCTTTATATCCGTTGAGGCGGCTTGGAACTTATCAAGATCAGTCCGCCGAGCGGATACTCTTGAAAGCTTATTAAAGAAATCCGACTATGTCACCTTACACATACCATTAATGGAAGCGACAAAGGGCATATTGGACGCTTCAAAATTCCGTCTTATGAAAAAAGGCGCGCGCCTTATAAACCTTGCCAGAGGCGGTCTAGTCAATGAAGCTGACCTTCTCGCCGCGCTTAAGGATGAGCGCCTATCCCTATATGTAACCGACTTCCCTAACGCCGAAATGCTGGCTAACGATAAAACGCTTTGCTTCCCTCACCTTGGCGCGTCTACTCCGGAGGCAGAGGACAATTGCGCAATTATGGCCGTAAAACAACTAATGGCCTTTTTAGAAGCCGGCAGTATTACCAATTCAGTAAATTATCCGTCCTGCCGTTTAGAACAGCGGTCAGCACATCGCTTGGTAGTCCTGAACCGTAATATTCCGAACATGGTTGGTCAAATCACCACAACTCTAGCTGGCGAAAGCGTAAACATAACGGACATGATCAATCATCACAGGGATGGTTACGCGTACAACCTTATTGATACAGAACAAGCGATACCTGAAGAAACCTTATCAAAGATAAGCACGGTCAACGGTATAATTAGGGTAAGGAGTATTACTCAGCCCTAAAGATAGAAGGCGGGCGGCAAATTCAGTCGTCCGCCTCTTGACTAATACAGGGTAATAACTTATTCTGCAAACTAGTGGGAATATTTTGAACAGTGCATCGATTTACGTCCTTAAAGGATCGACGGCTAATACGGTCTTGGTTACAGGTAAAGATCGCTTCACCTTTCTTGGAGTCGAAAATTCCCCCCACAAGTACGAAGCGTATAGCGATAGCGACGCTTACTGAC
This sequence comes from uncultured Treponema sp., assembly GCA_964546285.1. Taxonomy (GTDB): domain Bacteria; phylum Spirochaetota; class Spirochaetia; order Treponematales; family Breznakiellaceae; genus CAZJJK01. The sequence goes on from CAZJJK010000007.1 coordinate 25,269, forward strand.
ACTGGATTCTCCGTCACTCCCTAGGTGTGGCGAGAAACGCTCGTTTGTCGGGCGGGAATAAAGCGTACCCGGACGCCATCCGGGAGAAGGATTTTTTTCGATGGCTAAGAAACTGTATGTCGGCAACCTCTCCTACAACACTTCGGAGGAAGGTCTGCGGAACCTCTTCGCGAACTTTGGCACTGTCGCCTCCGCGAAGATCGTTTTTGATCGCGACACTGGAAACTCGAAAGGCTTTGGCTTTGTCGAGATGAGCTCTGAGGAGGAAGCGAGCGCTGCTATTGCCGGAACTAACGGCCAAGAGCTTGACGGTCGCCAACTTCGCGTAAATGAAGCGATGGATAAACCGCGCCGGGAGCGTGATTCCGGTTATCGCTGGTAATCATAGGAACATTTCCGAAAGCGGCCTAAAGGCCGCTTTTTTTTGGCGCTTAGTTTTTTCACGTCAACAAGCGGCTTAAAGTAAATGAACTTATTTTCATGTATCCCCTATAAGATAAAGTCGATTTACCCTTCAAGCTCTTTTACATAGTACTACCGTTAAACCACGCAAGCGCTGACTCTCTTTACCTTGAATGACTGACAGTACATATTAACGTTCGCTCTATACAGCGCCCCGCTTTATATACCGATAATTAACGGTAAAGCATTCCGTGACATGGCGGGATGATATCTGATCACGGGGGCTCGCGTGACAATGCAACAACGCTTATCTATCCTGGTCCGGGTTTTGCTGGGGACCTTAGCTCTATCAATTCTTGGCGCGGTCATCGCTTCATTAAACGACAAAAATAGCGTTGTCGTTTTTATATTAGTTTTCAATCTTTTAGTCGTAGCTGGTCTAGGCTTTATATCGCGTTATGAACGCGGCTTAGTCGATAATTTTACACATTCCTTAAATAGTATAGCTGGACGTCTTTCTTCTTTAGCCGCCGGTGTTTTTAAATTATCCATTGGGGACTTTGAAGAGGATAGCGACGCCGGAAAAGAAAGCCAAAGCGCTTTGATAAAAAGCGATCAAGTGGTTTTAGAAAAATTGAGAACCTCGCTAGACGACGCAATAGATTGTTTTGGATCCATAACCGCGGAACCCTGCCGACGTCTTTTCTATATAGGCAGCGACAGCTATGCCGAAGGCCGGGCCTGCGGTGAAGCGGCCAGCGATTTAATAAAGGGAAAGGGTTGTATCGCTATAGCCTTAGGTGATGTTGTTTCAGTTAGCCAAATTTTACGGAAACGGGGCTTTATCGATTATATTCATGAAAAATATCCAAGCGTAAATTGCATTGAAGTATTGGAAATATCGGAATCCGAACAGCTCAGTTATGAACTGACTATAGACGCGATTAAGCGTTTCCCCGACCTAAGCCTTATTTATGTTACCCAGGGAGCGACACCGGCGGCTGTCGCTAAAGCGGTGGAGGACAGCGGAAGAAAGGGGGAAACCTTAATAGTCTGTCATGATCTTACCTCTCTAACCATGCGCGCTATGTCAAAAGGCTTAATTCAAGCGGCGTTGTCACAAGACCCTTACGCTCAGGGCTACGATACTATCATCCGACTCTATAACGCGGTTGTTGACGGCTGGCGCCCTGACACGCCTCGGCTACTCACAAAGCTAGAATTGGTCAGCTCTGATACCATGGCTCGTTTTTGGGATAAAGCTAAAGGGCTTTCCCGCTTTGACGTTGAGCGGGAGCATTCAGCAATTCCATCTGATAAAAAACCGGATAAACAGATTAAGATTGGCTTCCTTTGCGTTGGGTCTGAGAACTTTTGGGAACCAATAAGACAAGGCTTTATAGACGCGGCCTCATTATTACTAGAGCGAGGCGCTCAGGTTGAGTGGATATCAACACCAGTTGGGGCGGACGGGCAGAGAAAAGCTTCGGTTTTTGCGCCAGCTATCAATTCTCTCTTAGAAAAGGGGTTCGATGCCATCGCGGTACCCCTTTTTAACCGAGACTTAATACCATTCATCAATGAGGCGGTAGACAGGGGCGTTGTCGTCGCCACGTATAATTCCGACCCAGTGAGCCTTCGCGAGATGATCGCTTCAGCCACAACACATTCCAATCACCTGCTCAAAATCAGCCAAGATTTAGTCAGCGACGCCGAACAAGCCGATCATGCGGCTAAAAGAATAGATGGAACCATGGAAACCCTTATTAGCGGTTTTGACGCCAATACCCGTGAAGCCGCTCGAACCAAGGAGGAACTTGACAGCTTAGCGACAAATATTGGCAAAGTTGAGGCCGCGGCTGGTAAAAGCGCTAAAGCGGCTTGCCGGATGGCGGAGGAATCTAAAACCGCTTTTAATGCCATAATTAAGACACGAGAATCCGTTTCCGCGCTAAAGTCTTCAGTATCCGAAACCGCTCAGTCCATTGAAAAACTAAAAGGTGACACGGAGCGAATTAAATCTATAGCCGCCGCTATTGGCGATATCGCTAATCAAACAGGCATACTCGCGATCAACGCCTCTATCCAAGCGGCGCGTAGCGGAGAAAGAGGGAAAGGCTTTGCGGTTATTGCGACGGAGATTCGCCAATTAGCGGAACAGTCCAATCAGTCGGCGGAAAATATAAACCAATTATTAGCGGATGTCAGTCAAAGCGCTGACCAGGCTGAAAAAACCATTGTCCATGGCTTACAGGACGCCGAACGAAATGTGGAAGAGACTGCGCGCTCTGAAAAAGGACTTTCCGAAATAACCGAAGCGGCGGCTGAAAATGAAAACCGTATGTCGGACATCCTGTCTATTATGGAGGAAGTGACGAATTTCACAAGACGCGTAGAACTAGCTATGAACGCGCTGGTTGATTCTAACAAAACTAGCGAATCCGCCACGACAGAAGTGGATAGAGCTACCGATGAGATGGCGAAGAACGCTTCCGCGACGGCCACTTCCGCACATCGCTTAATCTCTATGGCGAAAGCTCAACAGGCTTTATTATCGCAATTCGCCATAGGCCACGGTCAAAAATCCTAACAGCTAGAGCCTCCTTTCAAAAATCGTTTATTTTAGAAAGGAGGCTCTCACAACATTATCTTTAATGCCATTACACTCAATAGCTACGTAATAAAGGAACAGGTCTGCCGTCATTATCAGATTTCAATAATTGAAGCCTCTAGAAATCGCCTCTATAGAGCGCATATCCAATCCCTTAACCCAAAGACTCTGAAGCATAGCTCGACGGATCATACAGCGCTAGGCGGTACTCACCATTGACTTATAAGCCAACGGCTTCTAGCCAAGCCGACGCTAAAAGCGCGTGTCCAGCGATAGTCGGATGGCAACCATCCATAGTCCAACGCAGTTCAGGCGCCTCCTTCAAAGCCCGCAATTGGACTTCTCGGGTCGGGACATAGACGGCTCCAATATTCTTCGCTAAAGACCGGATAAAGCTCGCTCGTTCCTCTAACAAACGGTCCAGTTCTGGATCCGCGCCCTCGGTTATTGTAGTAGGACTGGCCAGAACAAAGCGACTAATACCCGCCTCGCGCGCTTGCTCAACTAAAAGCCGGTAATTGGCCATAAATTCGTCATCAGAAACGAATTTTTGACCGTTCCATTCACCTCGCAAACGCCAAACATCATTGACGCCGATCATTATGGAAAGAACATCCGGTTTGACGCATAAGCAATCATTCTTCCATCTGCCGAGCAGCTCAACCGTCCTATCTCCACCAACACCGAGATTCAAGACACGATAAGCCTTATCCGAATAGCGCGCGCGTAGCCAAGCGCTAATAATAGCCACATAGCCATTTCCTAAATTATCCGCGGTAACGCAACGCCCTGAATCAGTTATAGAATCGCCCTGAAATAAAATAAGATCGCCTGGATGCAAGAATTCTGACATAAGCATACTCCTTTATTTTTAAGCCGATTAATCGTATACCCGTATCGCGTTCTGGGAAAGAGGACTATTCCAGACATCGATCTAAAAGGGCCGACGCTATAGACGGTGTCAAAAAAGGCCATAATGGCGTATACCACAAGCTCTAAGAGCAGCCAATTACAAAACACGATACGCCAAACAAAAGCGGTATGTTTTACACATAAGCGAAGCGCGATAAGCACTAATTTTGGATAATAAAACCCGAGGGAGCATTAACGAAAGCAAACGTCTTGAGCGAAAACCTTAAAACTCAATCGCGGACTTTCATTTCCGGTTTTACTCGGTTATGTTTAGAGAGTTAAGCATTACCGTTTTCTCTCGTGGAAGCGCTTCGGTGAAGAAGGAAGGGGTCTCAAAACATTAGCTTGAGCGGGACAGGAGGGAAAAGTGAATATCACGCTTACCAAAAAAGATAAAAGCAAGGAAAAATCAATACACCCTTTAGTAGAAAAAACCTTTAAGGAAGGCTCCAAGACATATTTCAACTCATCTCTGTTTTTCCCTAAAGAGGTACGGAGAGATGTTTTCCTCCTTTATGGTTTTGTACGTACCGCGGACAACTTTGTGGACGCCGTCCCTCAAGACGCCGCGGGCTTTTATTCTTTTCGCTCACGCTATGAGAAAGCTCGTTCGGAAAGTGGCCTAACAAACGATCCAATTATTGATTCTTTCCTAGATGTTTCACGCCGTAAAGCATTTAAGGATGCCTGGGTAGACGCTTTCCTTGATTCAATGCAAGCTGACTTATCTAAGAATCGTTATGAAACCCTAGATGAGATACTTAGGTATATCTATGGCTCGGCGGAAGTAATAGGATTGTTCATGGCTAACATTATGGGCTTACAGGCGGAAGCGGCTTCAGCCGCGGCCTCTCTTGGACGATCAATGCAGTATATAAATTTTATTAGAGATATCGCTGAGGATAATAGCCTGGGCCGAACCTATCTACCTCTTCAGGGTTCCGGCTTGATTGACCTTAAGGAGGAGACGGCCAGAGCAAAACCAGAGCTCTTTATCGCCTTTATCCGCGACCAAGCCGCACTTTATCAAAAATGGCAGGCAGAGGCTGAATCTGGTTTTGGCTGGATTCCTTGGCGTTCTCGCATCCCTATTATGACAGCGAGCCGAATGTACAACTGGACAGCGAAAATGATTCAACGCGACCCCTTCATCGTTTTTCAGAAAAAGGTAAAACCATCAAAAGCAAGAATACTTTTAGATCTCTGCCTAAATATCTTTCGTTCGCTCGCCTATACCGGCTCAAAAAGAGAAATTTAAGAGAGGTAAATACGTATGGAGTATTTCGATGAAAGAGCCAAGAAACTCCGTCCCTTTCTGCAAGCTCAGCTTTCTCTAGCCCGGGAAGAATTTTCTTTCATTAAGCCTTGGGGACAGGAGGTGCCAGAGCGTCTTACTTCTTTCGTTCTTGGGGGAAAACTCATACGCGGTGGATTAGTAGCCCTGGGCCAAGAACTCGCGGGAGGGAAACCAGGACAAGAAGCCGTTGCCGTCGGCGCCGCGATGGAACTTCTCCAATCCGCTTTTCTTATTCATGACGATATTATGGATAGGGACAAGCTAAGGCGAGGAAGACCTTCCATATTTTGGCAATACCAAGAAGACGCTACGGCCCGCGGACTGGCTGACGCGTATCATTACGGTGAATCAATGGGAATTTGCGCGGGTGACTGCGCTTTCTTTTTAGCGTTCAGGCTCTTATCCGGTCCGGCCTTACCTTCCAAGCTCGCGGTTTATTGTGGGAAAGAGCTTTACGCGGTAGGCCTTGCTCAAATGCAAGATGTAAGCTTGGGAATGTTTTCCGACCTCCCCGAAGAAGAAGAAATATATAATTTATATACCTGGAAAACCGGCCGCTATTCTTTTTCTCTTCCGTTAGCCTCAGGCGCTATGCTCTCTGGCGCTGGAAAAGAGTTAATTACCGCGCTGGAAAAACTGGGAGAGTACATGGGGGTCGCTTTTCAATTACGAGACGATGAACTTGGCATATTTGGTCTTGAGACTAAACTTGGCAAACCCATTGGTTCTGATATCAGAGAAGGGAAAAAAACCCTTCTCATCAGCCTTGCGTCAACTCGTATGAGCACGGCTTCCCAAGCTCGCTTATCCAGGATCTTAGGGAAACGGGAAGCTAATCAGACGGAGATAAACGAATTCCGCGGTTTACTGGAAGAAAGCGGAGTTCGTGAAGAAATAACGGCGCGGATGGAAATATTAACCGCGCGTTCAATGCGGATGATCGATAGCCTTGAGGTTCCTCATAACGCTAAAGCTATCTTAACCGAACTTCTTACATTTATAAGCACAAGGAGCGCGTAGCTCGCCAAAAACCCTTAAGGCGGATGTAATAATTGAAAATGCAATTGAAAAGTTTCGCATAAAATTCCTGAATTACACGACACACTATACCGTCAGGGACAGTTTATTTGTTTTATGCTAGAATCCGTTTGGAGGGAAAATAGATGGAAAATGCGCTTGCGAAAAAACTTACTATAGCTTATATCGGTGGCGGCTCACGTGGTTGGGCCTGGACCCTAATGGGTGATCTGGCGACCGAAAGCGCGCTTCGCGGTGAAGTACGCCTTTATGATATAGACGCATTGGCGGCAAAAACAAACGAAACAATCGGGAACAGCCTTAAAGGGCGCCCAGAAGCACTGAGTGAATGGGATTACCGTGCGGTGCCAAGTTTAGAGTCGGCATTGGATGGGGCCGATGTCGTCGTTATATCCATCCTTCCCGGAACCTTCCAAGAAATGAAGATCGATGTACACGCCCCGGAACGCTACGGAATTTGGCAATCCGTAGGAGACAGCTCCGGCCCCGGCGGGTTATTCAGAGCCCTCAGGACTATTCCAATGTTTGTGGAGATCGCTAAGGCGATTAAGCGCTATAGCCCTAATGCTTGGGTAATTAATTATACAAACCCACTCGCGCTCTGTGTACGTACTCTTTATGAGGAGTTTCCCGCCATTAAGGCCTTTGGCTGTTGCCATGAGGTTTTTGGAACACAAAAGCTGCTCACACAGGCTTTGAAGGACATCCAAGGCCTTGATGGTGTCGCTAAAGACGATATCAAGGTAAATGTTCTTGGCGTTAATCATTTTACCTGGCTAAACAGCGCTAGTTTCAAGGATATTGATTTATTCCCTGTGTATTCGAAATTCGTGGAAAAGCATTTTGTGGAAGGCTGGGAGGGAGGCGAAAAGGGTCATTGGCTCAACAGTTGGTTTGCCTCCGCAGAACGGGTTAAGTTCGATTTATTCCGTCGTTACGGTCTGATCGCCGCCGCGGGTGACAGGCATTTAGCGGAGTTCTTGCCCCCCTGGTACCTAGCTGATCCCGAAACCGTCAAATCGTGGAAATTCAGCCTTACCCCAGTATCATGGAGGATTGAGAACGCTGAAAACCTTAAGACAAAAGCTCAGCGTTTAGCCTCCGGGGCCGAGCGTTTTGAATTTACCGATTCAGGCGAGGAAGGCGTCAAGCTTATTAAGGCCCTCTTTGGACTTGGGGACCTCAGTTCAAACGTAAACCTGCCTAACCAAGGGCAAATAGAGGGTCTGCCGCTTGGAGCCGTTGTGGAAACTAACGCGATATTCAGCCGAGACTCTGTAAAACCGGTTCATGCCGGCCGTTTGCCTCCAGCGATAGAATCACTAGTAGCCCACCCAGCTTACGCTCAGGCAACTATACTTAAAGCCTCTCTTGAACGGGACCGCGGCTTAGCCTTCTCAGCCTTTATCGACGATCCGCTTATGCGTATAAAACGTTCTGACGCGGAAGTGCTATTTAGTGATATGTTGAAAGCGACAGCCGCTTATTTACCTGGTTGGAGCATACGATGACCCCAAAGGAAACACGACAAACCCGCGCCGCTGGCGATTCGCCGCTTAGCGCGAGCTCTACACTGGAAGCTTCGGTTTTAGAACGCTTTCTACGGTACACCAGAATATGGACAACTAGTGACGCGCATGTGGAAGCGACCCCTTCCACCAGCGGACAATGGGACCTAGCTAAGCTTCTTATCACGGAACTACGGCAATTAGGCATTAAGGATGTCCGTTTAACCGATTCCTGCTATGTGATCGCTCGCGTACCGGCTAGCCCCGGATACGAAAACGCTCCAACTATCGGACTTATGGCTCATATGGACACAGCTTCCGACGTCAGCGGTAAAGACGTTAAACCTCTCGTGATCCAAGGCTATACGGGTGAAAACATTACACGGCCAGGCGGTCCTGATTTGGATCCGGTTGAAGACCCAGATCTTTTAAGCAGAATCGGCCACGATATAGTATGTAGCGATGGTTCAACGCTATTGGGTGCGGATGACAAAGCAGGCGTCGCTGAAATAATGACGGCTTTAGCCCTCCTTCTTTCAGATCCTTCTCTGCTTCATGGCCCGCTGGAATTGTACTTTACTCCAGACGAAGAAACAGGAAAAGGCTTACCGGACTTTCCCTTAAGCGATGCCACTATGATAGCTTGTTATACGCTTGACGCGGGAGAGCTGGGAGAGATTGAAACTGAGTGTTTTACGGCTTACCAAGCGGATATCGAATTTACCGGTAAAGTGATCCATATCGGTTACGCTCGGGGTAAACTGGCTAATGCCGTCCAAATGGCCGCCTCATACGCCAGTTTGCTCCCGCGCTCGGAAAGCCCAGAATCAACCGACGCTTATTATGGTTACTATTGTGCCATGGAAATAAAGGGGGACTTGGAAAAAGCCTACCTTAAAGTATTTATCAGAGACTTTGACCAAGCGGGCGCGGAACGGCGGCTTGACGCTTTGGAGCGTTTTGGGCAAACGGTTGAAGCCCAATTCCCCGGCGGCAAGGTGTCCATCAACCCCAAATTGCTTTATTTGAATATGAAGAGAAAGATCGATGAACACCCTAAAGTGCTGCGATATTTGGAGGAAGCTGCTGAAGCTATCGGTATACACGCTCATCTAAAACCGATAAGAGGCGGCACGGACGGTTCCCGATTAACAGAATTAGGCATACCTACACCAAACATCTTTACTGGCGGCCACGCCTTTCATAGCCGAGGGGAATGGGTCGCCGTATCCGACATGGCGGCCGCCGTGCGCTTAATCATAGAGCTTGTCAGCCGTTGGGCCAAGGATTCTAAATAATGACATACCTTTTTAAAGTCAATGATATTAATTGCGCTCACTGTGAGCGGCGGATAGCGGCCGCGCTTACGGAATGGGGAAAGGCAGCCAGCTTCCAGATCGATATACAAGCTAAAACGGTATCGGTGGAAAGCGCGGAAACAAGCGAAGCGATATCATGTATTATTTCCGATGCCGGATATACGCCAAAACTCATTTAACGGCTCTTGCGCGCCCAATTTAGCTACCTGGGCATCGGTTCTCTTAAAAGAAGCTCGCCGGATTTCAGGCAGTACGCTTTTTCATGGCGAAGAAGGAATTAAGAGCGCAGCGGCTGAACTTCTTTCCCTTCAACGCGGACTTACCGGAGAACGAAAACTTATTTCCTCTGTTTATCTTAATGACATTCAACGCTTGGCTTCCTATTTGCTCTATTACTGGCCTGTTTCTTACGCGCAAGTCCAAGGGATATTAGACTTTGCCGTTGACGACGCCTTTGATGAATCCTTTTCAAAACCGCTAATCCATATATTGGATTTAGGGTCCGGACCCGCGCCAGCCGCGATAGCGGCGGCCGACTGGCACAAAACACAAACCGAACGTCTTTGCTACACCAAGCCGCTCTTTGACATCACCGCGGCGGACTGGAGCGACAGTGCATTGGAGTCCGCGTGCAGGCTAGCAAACGAAGCGGGATATACAGTCAAGCCCATACGCTCTTGGCGCGCTGATATAGAGCCTCCACCAGAGGGCTCTTATGACTATATTCTTGTAAGCCATTTGTTGAACGAGATAAGCAAGGGAAGCATATCAGACCTTGATAGACATTTCTCTTTCCTCGATTCGCTAAAAACACGCTTAGCTGACAATGGCCTACTAGTCGTGATAGAACCGGCTACTCATGAGGCTAACCGGCACGCGCTTCGCCTTAGAGATTGTATGATAGCCGCTGATTGGCACGTTCTTTCACCCTGCCTTTTCGCCGGGCCCTGTCCCGCTTTAGCGAAAGACGGACTCTCTTGTCATAGCGAATTCCATTGGAAACCGCCACGCACTGTCCAAGACATCGCATCTCGGAGCGGGCTTGATAAGAAAAGCGTAAAAGCCTCCGCCTTTGTGTTTTCGCGGAGCGCACCTAAGCGCGAAGGCTTGATTGACGAGTTCCGAGTCGTTTCAGATCAGCTACGAAATAAAGCGGGGCGGTTTCGTCTCTTGCTTTGCGGCCCAGCCGGCCGGGCAAGCTTGTCGGCCGCGGGAAATGACACGTCACCAGCCTTTCGGTCTTTCTCTCAATTACGTCGCTCTGATCGAGTTCGCCTAAGCGGACTAATCACTAGGCCTAGCGGTTATGCTATAGGCCCTAATACTCAAATAGAAAAATATTAGTAAGCGAGTAAAAACCCCGCGGGAACTCAGGAATAAGCCCATTGAATAAGCTGTTTTTTTAAAAGCCTTTTTTAGCCACTTGTTGACACGTTGACGGCCTTTCAAAGCACGAGTAGATTACTACTATGGATATTTACCATATAGAAGGGGGCCAGCCCCTTTCTGGAACGATTCGCGCCAGCGGTAACAAAAACACCGCGTTGCCCTGTATCGCGGCGTCACTACTAACCGAAGAACCGGTTATTCTCCGCAATATACCCGATATTGAGGATGTCCAAGTAGCATTAGCCATATTTTCATCACTTGGCGGCGTTTGGACACGCTTAGAAGAAAACGTCTACCGTTTAGTCTCTGGGAATGGTCTAAAAAATGAAGTACCGCCCGATTTAGCGAAAAAGATAAGAGCCTCCATCCTATTCGCGGGCCCCCTCTTGGCGAGAATTGGCTCTGTCATTCTCCCGCCGCCTGGTGGCGATGTAATAGGCAGACGCCGTCTTGATACCCATTTTCAAGCGCTTACCGAATTGGGCGCCACACTTTCCGCCGATGGCGTATTTTCATTTACGGCGACACAATTAAGCGGCGCTGATATCTTCTTGGATGAAACCTCTGTCACAGCCACGGAAAACGCCCTAATGGCCGCCGTTCTCGCTAAAGGCCGAACAGTCCTCAGCAATGCCGCGAGCGAGCCCCATGTACAGGATCTTTGCGCTATGCTATCCGCCATGGGGGCCCGTATTAGCGGAATAGGCTCCAATATTCTCATTATTGATGGCGTAAAACGTTTGGACGGTTGTGATTTCGCGATCGGAGCGGACTTCATGGAAGTTGGCTCCTTTATCGGTCTTGCGGCCGCCACTCGCGGTGAAATCACTATTACGAATACTCGCCCTCAGGATTTGCGGCCAGCAAAAATCGCCTTTAATAAACTTGGCATTCAGTGGGAGACAGAAGGGACTACCATACAGGTCAGTAAAAATCAGGCTATGCGGGTTAACTGCGATCTAGGTGGAATGATACCAAAAATAGACGATGCTCCATGGCCAGGTTTCCCGCCAGACCTTACCAGTATAGCCGTTGTCGTCGCGACACAAGTAGAGGGAACAGTCTTAATCCATGAGAAAATGTTTGAATCACGAATGTTTTTTGTTGATAAACTCATCGCGATGGGCGCCCGTATCGTCCTTTGCGACCCTCACAGGGCGGTAATCAGCGGTCCATCGCGACTTTCCGGCTCCGAGCTCACATCCCCGGATGTCAGAGCGGGGATGGCTATGGTAATAGCCGCTTTGTGCGCGGAGGGGAAGAGCTTAATCCGAAATATCTACCAGATTGAAAGGGGTTATGAACGCTTAGTCGCCCGGCTTTCAACGCTTGGGGCAAAAATAGATCGCTCATACTGCGATTAGGGTATTTCGTCCCGCTTATTGCTTATTATTGAACGATACGCGTTTTCAATTCTCATAAACGCCTCTGCACTTTGACGAACCCGGTCCTCATCCAGACCGCTTAGCGTATCAGGATGAAACTGAGATACCAACTGGCGGAAAACAAGCTTGACTTGATCAATTGGGGTCCCTGGCTTAACTCCTAAAAGCTCCCACGCTTCCAAAGACACCGTATTCTTATCTTTGAAGTGACATCCCGCGTCTAATATAATAGCCGCCCGTTCAGCGATAGCGGCTGAAGCTTTGTCGTCCGCAAAAGAAAACAAGGCGTCAGCGAGAAGGGCTCCATCCCCTCTTTCTGATCGCCGAGCGGCTAAACTCTCAGCCAATAGATCAATATTGATAGACTTATAGTGATTAAGCGCTTGATTAACATAGGCTTCAGCGATAGGTCGGCAATCCGCATCCAACGCGAAGTAAGACAGGGCCTTATCCACTATCCTTTCAACATCTTCCGGTCCGACTATCGGTTGACCACTACGCAGAGCACTGTCACCAGCCATTACCATAGCCCCAAGGGCGCAAAAAGCGGCCGAGCCCGCCGCTGGCTCAGGAAAATCTGAGGCGCCAGGATTATCCAGATAAGCCGCGTATGATCTATCGGCGTACCATTGAAGAAGCAACTCATCTACCATATGTCCGATAAGAAAGCCGATAACACTACCAATAAGGCCGCCAGCCAAACCAAATAGAGCACCAATTGCCTTGCCAAGCCAGCGGCGGCGTGTAGACCAAATAAGCTCAGCACGACGGATAATCACCGCCGCGATAGGATTCAAGCCCGTTGCCCCGAAAAGAAGATCAAAGCGGCCACTAGAAGACTGGCTTCAAACGCCAGCGCCGCCACTAAGGTGAGTGTGTATGGAAGACTGATAGTCAAGTAGACAAGAAAACCCGATGAAGTAATCCTAAAAAGCTCAATCAGAAAATTTAACACGATTGGAAGTAGAAAAAACATAAGAAAGGATATTAAAATGGAACCGCGCTTCGGACGCAGGCGCCACGCGTAACTGAGAACCCATATAGCGGTAATACAAAAAATAAAGGGCTCTGATAAACGACGAATTAGCTCCACCCTAAAAGCGCTTGTCGCATAGCCAAAAACATCCAGCTCAGCACTCGCGGTAATCAAGTCGGTAAGAGCCATATTATCTACGCCACGACGAGCGCGGGAAGCGAGCAAGAGAAGATTGAAATCTACGGGCATATTTAAAATCGAACTGGGTGCCTCATCGGAATCCAAACGTTTTGCTTCCCAGCGGATATTTTCATCATCACGATCCACGGCTCTCAGAAGAAAGACCGTTCCTAACTCGTTTTTGTTCATCGCACTATTGGGCAATATTTTCCCGTAATCAGCGATAAGGTGATAATTGATTCTTTGATCAATACCAATGCTAAGGATCTCCAAATCCTTCGCGTAAGCGTAATCAGGGAATGAATGAAGCGTTTTCGCGCGAACAATTACGCGGTTCCCATTTTCCATGGGCAAGGACAGAACTACGTTTGAATCCACCTCACCAAGCCGAATGTCCATCTCATCAACAAAGAAGGCTAAACCGCGGACCCCTTCCTGACTTAAGGATAAATACCGCTCAACATCTGGATCGTTATCAGTTAATGAAGCAAGACGTAAAAAACTATAGTAAGCGTCCAACCAATCGCCGGCGGACGCCATAGCGTAGGCTTCACGCTTTAGTTTATAAAGAGAATAGGATTCCGCTTCATTGAGTGTGGGTTTTAAGGCTTCTATCGCGTTCCAAGCCTCAGACGCTATTCGTTCCGCCTCCACCCTTTCCGGAGCGGCAGGGGAAGAGAGCCGCAACGCGACTTGCGCTAGCCAATGGGCGTCAAATTGAGCCCCCGCGCTTAAACGCTCACGGGCAGCTTGGATGGCTGACCGCGCGGTAGCTGGTTTGGGGACTCCAGGCAATGAAGGCTCAAACACCGTATTAGTGCTATTTGCGTTATCCAAACGCGAAGCTTCTTCTTTAGTCGCTAACCGAGCTTTCGCTGACATTGATAGATAATTCACCGCGAGTTTATCACGCAACTGCGCGGTATCTGGACTATTTAGCCAGATTCCCTCACAAAGGGCCGTGAAACTAGCGCTTTCCCGCCATAGTCCAGCCTCCGCCGCTTCATTGGCGGAGACAAGCGCTTCATAATATAGTTTCCCCTTGATTTGCATTTCAGCCACGGAATCGCGTGCCGAGGGAAGAGCTAATAAGTAAAAAACAGAATAAAGAACAGCGGTCACAAAAATAAAAATTAACCGTGATAATGACTTTTCCCAGAACAGCGGCGAAAAGCGATCAAAATGAAGACGACCAAGCCCCTGACTATAAGACAGAGCGACAGCTGATAGGGCGAGCGCGGGAAATAAGTCTATCGTGATAATTAAACCCTTTAAAAACCACCATAATAGCGCCCATGGAGGCAGCGGCGACGGAGCTTCGCGAAAGATCAAGGGGAAAACAAGCGTCAATATACAGGAAATGATTAGGTACAATATCGGTATTTTCAATGACTGCGCTTGATCAGCCTCACGCATGGCTAGGCCCCTTGGCTCGGATTAGCGCAAAGAAAAAACCAAGAAGCCAAAGCGCTAAAGCCACGACGCCAAGAGTCATCGCTTTGGCGTATTGAGGAAAGATAAAAGGCCATGACAACACCGTCCGTTGAATCGGCCCACTTGTGAGCAACGTTACGCCAGTCAACAGAAGCGGATAGAGAACCGCGCAAAAGATAGCGTTCGCCAAGGGCCAACACGTCAAATCAGCCACGGGATGGAACGCGAGGACAACGGCAACCAAAGCGGCACAATAAGCCAATAAAACCAATACGCCGTTGTCCAATGAAAGATTCAGATCGTCAACGAGGAGCGTGATATTTTTATAGAAGATAAGAAAAAATTCAGGAATTCGGAAAGCCGCTTCAAAAGGCGACTCGTAAACTTCAAAAATTTCAGATGTAGGCATTGTTGATAAAGCTAAGGAGCCAAGTTTATCGTCATCAAGAATATTAACAACGGAACGAGGCCAAATAATGACTTGTGAACCATTCTCTGTTCTTAGGATTAGGCCATTTCGTTCCATGGGAGAGGCCGCCATATCATTGCTTTCAGGAACGGCAAGAATCGAATTAGCTAGAGAACGCGTTAAAAAAACTCCGCTAAAAGACAATGAGAGGCTTAATAATAAAAGTATCGGTAATATGGCTAAGCGATGATACCCCTTTCGTAGCCCATATATTAGAGCGATGGCGGCTGAGATAAAAACCGAAACAAAGGCGCTTAATGGAATAATATCAATGATTGCCCCGAATACGCTGAAAGGTGCTTGTGGGTAGGCGACGCTATTAACCGCGACCGAGCGAACCAAGAAAGCCGTAGTCCCCAGGGTAAAAACAACGATAAAAGAAAGGACTTGGATAAACGCTACTCTTAGCGCGTTTTTCATGTGATTAAAGACTAGCATGGACCCTAAATGAAAGCAAGCACGTGTTTTACTCAATTCAAGCCCTTTGACTTATTACGCATTATCCGCCATTTACTAACAAGTTATCCACAATAGGGACGGTATTATGTATTTTGATAATTGTTATATTGATCAGATTCGAAAAATGAAAGCTATCCTAGAAATCGCCCAGTTCGTCGAAAAAATAGACATCTCTATGCACACAATAGATATAAGCGATAAAAACATTGATTTACGTTATTTTGACACAGCTTATACCTAACATTAAATGGGTAACGCTTGTTTAGAAGCACTGAAGGGGCTTGTTATCCACAAGTTATACACAAGCTGTTTTTCTATTAAACCTATAGCCAAATCCACGTACAGACCGGATTTCTGGGAAGTTAGCCTTGCCGGAAGCAAGGCTAAGCGCTTTTCTGATTTGACTAATCGCCATATCGACATTACGGCTTTTAGTAGTCGCTACAGGCCAAAGCTGGGTCATTAGCGCCACTCTGGAAACCTTGCCCGATGAGGACAAGGCCAGTTGCCTAAGCACATATGCCGCGGCTTCGCTGAGGCTTGTTTGTCCGCATTGCCCTATTAGAATTGAGCCTTCCAGGAAAAGGCCGTCTCCAAGACTCAATGACACCGGACCTGGGATAGCCCGAGCCAAGCGGTAAGCTAATTCCGATGTAGTCCAGGGTTCTTTAAGATAGTCACGAGCTCCGGCTTCGTACGCGTCAACAAGACAAGTAGCTTCGCCAAAGCCTAAAAAAGCTGTAGTCCGAGGTATTGTTAAGGAATTACGGCGAAAATCTGGAAAACGTAAAAATACTATATCCCCACTTTCATATACACGGGGAAGCTCAGTCAAGAAATGGCAGGAAAGGCCTAAAAGCGCGGCGCCGATCCGCTTACACAACAACGAATCAGCGCCGACAACGAGCAGGCGAGGCAAGGGACACCCGGATCAGCTGCCCGACGAACCTTCAGGTAACGCTTTCATTTTTTCCTTCAATTCAGTTAAAAGCAAGTCCGCGCCGGCGCCGGAATTCTCAAGGGCGGCAAAGCGCTTGTCTAGGCTGGTATTTTGCGACAAATCTTCCAGCTCTTTAGCGGCGTCAGCTTGAGCTTCTAGCTGATCCACTTTTTGCGCCATCCTGTCAAAGGCTTCAAAAGCGCTTCTATTCCCAGCCACGCTGGAAATAGTTTGTTGAATCTTCTGTTGAGCTTCAGCTCGTTTGGCGCGAGCGACAAGCAGATTCTTTTTGCGCTGAGCTTCCTCAATCTTATTCTGAAGTTCCCGCAGAGAGTCTTTTAGTTTATCAACGGATTGCTTTTGCGCTTCCCATTGTTGACGGAATTGCGCATAATTGTTCTCATATTCCTGCTTACGCAACAAAGCTTCTTTGGCCAAATCATCCTGGCCGGCGCGGACAGCAAGCATCGCTTTTCGCTCCCAATCCTGCGCCTGGGTCTGTTGAGCTAAGGTTTCACGTTCCAGCTTTTTTTCATCGGCGATAGCCATGGCCACCGCCTTCTTAGACTCAATCAGCTGTTCGCTCATATCCACAACCAACTGGTTCAGCATTTTCTCAGGATTCTCGGCCTTATTAATCATATCATTGACATTTGACGAAATGACCGTCTTCAATCTCTGGAATATACCCATCGGATAAGTCCTCCTCTGTATAGACTCAGTCTTGAGCCTCTATTTATTTCCTATAAACGGAAAGGATCGGGTAATGCTGGGAAAGAGCCAGGGAGATTCCGTCCAAGGCGGCTCGAAAATCACCCAAATCGGCTGTTTCATATTCCAGGGTATCTACCAAAACTATTTCGTCCCCCTCCAACGCATACGCGCCATGTAGCACGTCCTTGGCGTTTAACTCCAGCAAGGAAGTAAATAACTCCAAGCGCTTTTCCTTGGGAATTGGCATTACTGATACGCGAACAATAACAAGAGGATCGGCGTACATAATAACGATACCGCCATACCCCTTCTCATCGTCGTCAATCAGCCACATCCCATCACCTATCTCGTGGTAACTTATTGTGAGATCGATGAGGAAACTTTCGATTTTATTCTCTTTCATAGTACGACTCCTTAAGCGCCCCGACATTAGCCTAAAAAGACCTGGCCGTTATTATCAATCGCCAGAATGGTTTTACACTCCGAGCAACGGAAACGACCAGCCCGAACCGCTCGTAACTTCTTAACACAAATTGGACAGGTAACCACACGAGGAAAAACGTTAACTTTCTCAACAGGACTACCAGCGTTAAAATATTCTATAGATTCTTCCAGGTTTTCTTTAATAACAAAAAATTGAGAAAAACCCAACAATTGAAAAACTTCATAAACTTTCGGCTGAATTTCAAGTAGCACTAGATCACCATTTTTTGGCTTAACGGCTTTCAAGAAGGCGGTGAACGAGCCAATACCTGTGGAAGAAACATAATTCAATCCACCGCACTGAAAAATCAAGCGATTAAATCCAGCTTCTATAGCTCTGTTTACCCTTTTTTGAAAATAATTCGCATTATAGGTATCAATATAGCCGGTTAGGTGGAGAACGAGACAGGCTTCAATTGCTGGAATTTTTTGTAGTTTTATCTTTAGGCTTTCGTCTTTTTCATCGTCGAAGCCGGGTACGATTTCATTATTCGTCATGGCGCTCCTTCCGTCCCCAAGCTTATAGCCGCTTTACGCTTATCGTATTGCCGCGACCATACAGTATGTTATTATTCTATACCGGCTTTGTCAAACCGAATAGGGTGTATCTATTTTTTCTAAACCTTGTTACGTTTTAGCGCGCCCAACCACTAAACCCGATCCGGCGGCGACGATGGAACCGCTGGGGACATCATCGCGAAGCAAGGCCACAGCTAATTGAGCTATAGCTTCAGGTTGAATTAGGACAGCGCCTGGAGCGCGAGCGCGAAGTTTAGCGCGACTTTCATCGCTGAGATATTCCACGTCAACAAAACCCGGAGCGATGAGCAGGGCGGAAACGCCAGTGCCAGCGTATTGAAGGGCAATAGATTTAACCAATACATTAAGACCGGTTTTAGCGGCGGAATACGCGGCGGTCGTTAAAAAACCTCGATTTTCCTCAGTGGAACTACCTCCAAAAAAAAGAAGTCGGCCATATTTCCGAGCCGCCATTCCCGGTAGTACAGCGGAGGCTAACGCGCCAGGAAAGGCGAGATTTAGCGTAGCCATTCGGTCCCAATCCTCATTCTGAGTATCCGAGAGCTTCTTTTGAATAAAAGGTCCAAAAGCCAACACTACAATATCGGGATCGGGAACAGCCGCGAGCAGAGGACTTACGGCGTGAACAGAGCTGATCGGCAAGAGTATACCTCTTGCCTGTCCTCCAGCCGCCCGGATAGAGTGAACCGTCCGGCGCACACGATCCGCCGAAGCCCCTCCATGGACAATTACCTGAGCCCCATAAGCCGCCAATAACCGCGCGACCGCGGCACCAATACCGCCGGAACCACCGACGACAAGGGCCTTTCTTCCGGCGAAATGATCGTTCATGATAGGTATATAATACCGTATCTAAGACCCGCGGGGTAGCGGAACACCGAGAGGGAAAGATGACGCTTCAAGAAATAGTGGTAATCGTTTGTCGTCCGTCGGAATCCGGCAATGTGGGAGCTATTTGCCGCGCCATGAAGAATATGAGGCTTGGCCGTCTCCGAATCGTCTCGCCGGAGGCACCCTTGGATGATGCCGTCGTTAGGGCTAGAGCCGTACATGCTAGCGACCTATGGGAGAAGGCTCAATGGTTTGATGATTTACCCAGCGCTATAGCTGACTGCGCTATTACCATCGGCATAACCCGCCGTCGCGGAAAGAACCGTAAAACGCATTCCTTAACACCGCATGCCTTAACCATACAACTAAAAGACCGAGCTGGACCAGCCGCCTTGGTTTTTGGGAATGAACGCACTGGTTTGTCAAAGGAAGAAATAAGCCTCTGCGATCTGGCTTCACATATACCGGCTAATGAGGTTTTTCCTTCTTTGAATCTTTCGCATGCGGTTCAAATATTCGCGTATGAGCTTAGTCTCTACCTAGACGGTGCGGCGCCCTCCCCACAAACGGCAATTACTCGCGAACGGGTGAACTCCGCCGTGCTTGGAATAATCAATTCTCTAGAGTCTTTGGGTTTTTATAAACAAGCTGGCCGCGATGAGCAGACTCGCTTTTTCCGTGAACTCATCGCGCGAGCCGGACTTTCAATGGATGAGCTTAAATATCTTGAATCGATATTCCAAAAGATAGGACGGCTTGGTTCCGCCAAACAGACAAAAAGCTCCTAAGGTAAAAAACTGACGCTTGCGTAAGGGCGGCAACGGGTTCATACTAGCTTTATGAAACGTTATCTTGCGCTAGTTATAGGCCTTGCCCTAACAACACTTATCTGGGCGGAAACACCCACGCTGGAGGAGCCGGCCAACGACAGTATGGCGATAAGCGCCGATGAACCGCTTGATTTTAGCATTACCTTAAGAGATTTACATCTAGCAGCGCTTAACGGCGACAGCCGAGATATCCCCGGTGGCAGAACCTTTATCATTGACGCGGAAATTGGGTCTATAGATGTACTCGCCGATGACGATACTGGATTTTACGCTGAAGTTGAACTTATTGGCGGAGAATGGCGGAGCGAAAAAGAAGTAGAGCTTTATTACGCTTACGCGGCCTTTGACGGCCCCCAATTTAGGGACTCTTTTTCTAGGCGTTCAGAGACTCGCTTCCAGCCGGGAGACAGAATTCTAGTACTATCACGTTTCATGGGCATTTTTATCGATTACGATGGGGAGACGCCAGTAAGCGTTATTGAAGCGCTAGCTTATAGACGAATACCCTAGGATAGCTTATCCTGGGCCCAAGCATTGTCTAGCATTATAAAATAATACACATTCAATAATTGCTTTCATTGCGCAAACGTAGATGTCTAGCCTCTATCCTTCCGCTCGGACTGAAGACCCTCGCTCGTTCCAAACAGGCTTTAAGTTGCCGGACATTCCCCGGCCAATCATATGAGGTCAGAGCTTCAGCGGCGTCCGCCGCTATTCGGTAATTTTGCCCATCCCCAGCTTTTAAGAAATGCTCAGCCAAATCAAGAATATCTTCTGGCCTATCACGCAGAGGAGGCATCTTAACAACAAAGCTTCCAATCCGATAAAAAAGGTCCTCTCTCAACAATTGGCGTTGAATTAAAAAGGCGGGAGAGTGGTTCATCGCCGTTATCAATCTGACATCCACGCGCGTTTCCTGGCTGCCTCCCAAGCGGCGGACAAGGCCATCCTCAACTACCCTAAGCAAGGCTGACTGAGTCTTAGGCCCAGCGCTACCTATCTCATCCAGAAACAAGCTGCCGCCATCAGCTTCCTCAAAGCAACCCACCCGATGCCGCGCGTCAGTATACGCACCAGGCTCCGAGCCAAACAGCTCGCTCTCCATAATAGAATCCGGTATAGAACCAATATTTCTGACCACGAATTTTCCCGCGGCGCGCAAAGACAAACGATGCAGCAAGCGGGCCGCGAGATCCTTTCCCGTTCCGCTCTCCCCCTCCAATAAGACAGGTAATTTTTCAATCGCTAAAGCGGCAATCTCATACCGAATTTGTTTCATCAAAGCGGAACGGCCTATCAAAATTCTATCAAGCTTCGCGGCGCCCTCGTAATTTTCAAGCCGCTTCTTTTTTACTGGCCCTTCGTTTGATTCGCTCAATAGTTCTAAAGCCCGATCCAGTCTGAACCTGATCATAGCCGCGGTATATGGTTTACTAATGTAGTCAACCGCGCCAGCTTTTAGCGCGCGAACCACAAATATGGGTGAATCATGAGCGGAAAGCATTAAAACGGGGGGAGCGTCATTAACGTTATTTACTTCATCCAGGACTTTAAATCCATCATGACCGGGCAAAGCTAAATCTAAAAGCACGGCGGCTGGTCTATATCGAAGGACAAGCCCAGCGGCGTCTCGCCCATCAGAACAAGTCAAGACCTCATAGCGATCCGACAATTGGAAGCGCAAGGCCTGCAATTCTTCCTCATTGTCATCCACGCACAGAATGGTCCTCACGATCAGCTCCGCCTAAATATTTTATAGAATAGCAGTAAATACTTATAATATAAGTAAGGTAAAAAACGAAAGACTCGGAATGGATTTCGGAAACAGAGAGAGAAGCTCTCTAAACCACGATCAAAGGTCCGCTTAGACGGGCGTTTCTTAGCTTCGGCGAACACATCAAATAGATCACTGCACCACAATTGGACGCTTGAACCCAGTTTTTCTTTATTCCTTTCTATCCAGCGCTCGCCACCCGGAACACCTCGCCCGACAAGTAACAGGCTCGGAGAGGCTTTTCTGATAGCCGTAATGATATCGACTTCAGACCGCTTGGAATAAGTCCCGGCGCAGCGCCCAACAATGTTTAAGCGCGGAAAAGTTTGACGCAAATTACGTTCGGCGATTCTCAGGATGCGTTTACGCCCGCCAAATAAATAGATTGACCGGCTAGCGGATTCTAATCCAGTTAATAACTTTATAACAAATTCAAATGGCATATAGCGATACGGAGTGCGGCCAGTTAGGAAACGAGTCCCGCCAATCACGCTCTTGGAAATTGGAATAACGAGAGAGGACTGTTTGACATAATCACGATACTCGCCAATACGCCTAGCCCTAAGCAGGTCCATAAGAGAAAGGAGCACAATATGCTTAGACTCCGAGCCTTCCGATAAAACAAGCGCGAGTTCTGGAATGGTCTCCGGTAATACAATATCAATAGGGACCTTGAGAACTGACAGCCGCTCTACCGTGAGCTCTCCGATTTGATTATCCACGCTTTTTTCTCCATCAGAACAACCTGGACCGCGGCGATACTATAGAGGGCAGCGGTCTCCGTACGTAATACAGTTGGCCCCAACAAAAGAGGCAAAAACCCGGCATCCAGTAAAAATCTAATTTCCACTGGCGAAAAGCCCCCCTCAGGACCGATAACCATCGCGACCGCTTCCAGGCGACCGTTAAGATAGCCATGCAAACTAGCTTGCGCAAGGGGATCCTGATGAAAAAGCAGGGCGACCCTCGCGTCGTCCGCCGCCGGGAAAGAAGCCCAGACCCGTACAGCCTCGCGAAGGTCTAAAGCTGGCCTTAGCTGTGTCGCTACCGTTGAACCGCTTTGCTGACGCGCTTCTTTAACTATCCGCTCCCAGCGTCGGCCCTTTGTCGTCAAATCATCAGTTGATCCATATTTAACCACGGAGCGTTCGGCCGCGAAGGGTATAACCAAGGCGACCCCGGCTTCGGTCGCTTGACGGATAATAAGATCCATTTTTGGACCTTTAGGAAGAGCCTGAAGCAAAACAAGCGGAGGGACAAACGACGTGAAATCCCTCCTAATCCGATCAAGGTCCAGCTCATTATCGGCCTGACTCAAGATACGACAATCCGCGCTATGACGGCTAATAGCTAAAAACTCTAGCTCAGCTTCCATCCCATTGGGAAGGAACACAGGCATTCTATCACCAGCGCTTTTCCGTAAAACACCTACAAGATAATGAAAATCCTTCCCTTCCAAACGGAGTACACCATCGGCGGCTGGAGACGACGCGAGAATAAAGCGCCGCAAGCGCTTTACCTCGCGGGTTCTGGAAGCGGCTCAACGAGCAAGGAAGAAGCCTCAGCATCCAAGGGATCAGTCTCAGCCGCCGTCTCGGCATCAGCCATAATTTCCTTCAGGGTTTTCGCGCTAGCCATAGCCGTACTATAAGATCCATCTCGAAGCAATTTTACGGCGGCGGCTAATTGGATGTCATACTCAAGATCATAGACCGGCGCAATTACGGTTCGATTAAGCTCGTCGCGGATCATGCGACGGAGCAATAATAGATCAAGCTTATACTTTTCGGCTAGCTTTTTAGCGAATTCCTCAAAGCGCGCGACGGAGGGGGCTGGATTTTCCTTAACGAAGGAAGGGATTAAGCCCTCAGCGATCAACCCATTAAGAGCTTCCGCCTCAGCGTCGCTAAGCACGGGAAACGATACTTCTAAATCGGGAGCTATCCCCGTTTTATCGATATTAACATCGCTGGGGGTATAATACCGGGAAGTGGTTATCTTAAAGCCCGTGGAACCAATAGGATAAACCTGCTGGACAGAACCCTTGCCAAATGATTTCTCACCAATGAGATAAGCTCTACCTCGATCTTTTAACGCGCCCGCGACAATTTCAGAGGCTGAAGCCGAACCTCGGTTGATCAATACCACGATAGGCATGGAAGAGGGAACGGAGGAACCGGCTTTCGCGGTAAATACGGCATTTTCATCAGGGATGCGAGACTTTGTGGAGACGACTACCCCGCCGTCAAGGAAGAAATCCGCCGTACCGACAGCCGCGTTAAGCAAGCCGCCGTAGTTATTTCGTAAATCAATTATCAGTTTAGAAAACCCGGACTTTGAAAACTCAGACAGAGCATCGGCTAAACGCTCCACCGTCATTGGCGTGAAGGTAGTAATGCGTAGATAAGCCACATCGTTTCCAATCATCGCGCTCTTAACTGTCGGAACTTCTATTATAGCCCTTGTTAAACTGACAGGAAATTCCAGGATTTCCCCGCGCTTGATCTGAAGTTGAACCACGGTTCCAGGAACGCCACGCAATCTAGCGAGAACCTCATCCATAGTTAAATCCGCCGTTGACTCACCATCTATCGCAATAATCAGATCACCAGGATTAATGCCGGCTCTCCATCCTGGCGTGTCCTCTATTGGCGAGGCGACTTCAACATAGGGCGGCGTCCCATCAGAAGCGGTTTCAGTTGGCTTTGTAATATACAAACCGACTCCGCCAAAACTACCCTGGGTGGTATCGCTTAGATCAGACATTTCGGCTTCGCTGAGAAAGCTAGAATAGGGATCGCCTAGGGCGTCAAACATCCCCCTCATAGCGCCTTCGTAAAGGAGTTCAGGATCCACTTCATCAACGTAATGCCGATGAATAAAGTCAAATACATTTTGAAGGATCAGCGTATACTGAGTATCCACCGAAGTCACGCTTTGAGCTTCCGCTTTAGGAGCGGCTGATAAGGCAAAAAGCGCGCTTAAAAAAAGGGTGCCGGAGATCCATATCACCGGCATAATGATAGGCCGCTTCCGCGCGGCAAAATGTTCGGTCATGGTTTCATTCTAAAGCCGCGAGAACCTTTGTCAACACCACTAGTTTAACTCCTTCGTCATCTTAGAACGAAAATGAACTCCGCCTTAGATTGAACAGGATTAAAACTAGCTCCACCCAGACGTTTACTGCCAAAGGTAAGATTTATTACAGGCACTAAATATTTAATCGTTTTCCCATTTGACGGAAGAATTTCCGAAAGCCCATAAGAGCCTCTGGTTCCGCTTTTAAGAACAAGGACTTCGCCATCCTCGGTGATACCCCATACTTGAAAAACGGAGAGTTTCCCTTCAAGCATTTTCACGCTTAAACTAGCGTTCTCCCAAGCGGGATCAATTTCAAAAATAAGACCTTTCCCGCCAATCGCGTCTAAAACATTAGTGATATATTCGCGTTCTTCATCTCGCTTAGGTTGAACATTGCCGTAACCGCTTCCATCGGTATATATAGTACCGACGCTGAGTGTGTGAGCGGTTCCCGGCGCCCAAACAGGATTCTCAATTCGATACACAGGCCAGCCCTTTTTCTCACCGTCTCTGACAATACGCGGCGTTCCGGAAGGCACGGCCTTTTCCTCACTCTTTTTGGTGGAAGAAGACAGGGCGGGCGTTTCAGTATTTTGAGCGCGGGCGTTTTCCCAACGAGAAAGCATCCAGTCCATGAGTAGACCTTCCCGATTGGTGCTTGTCGTAAAGACGCCAACCGTTTTCCCAGCGGGAATAGCACGGGAAAGCTTGACCGTGATTTTCTCATCCCTATAGGCAGGGTTATCCATCCTTTTAAAGTGTTCTTCCATAAAATGTTGATAACTCGTACCCATTTCGCTTATGGGACCAAGGTTTGTGGTAATAGTATACCCGCCCAAAACAACATAGATATCGGTTTGGAACGTTCCATCCCCATACACGATTAAACTCCCGCCACGCTTAAGCTCGCTGGCCGGCAATGATACTATTTGGCTTGGGGAACTAAGACTTCCCCATTCGCGCAGAGCGGGTAACGCTTGAGCTCCTAAAAGGGCTGGGCATATAAAAAACAGAACAAGCGTTAGACGCGTCATTATGGATAGGCGAAG
>CAZJJK010000007.1:50989-52378 GCA_964546285.1 uncultured Treponema sp.
AGCTCTTCTTGGTTGTCCGTTATTATATAAGTGTTATATTCATATAATTCACGATTCGTGAAGACTTTGTTGCTTTTTGACCCAGCTAGTATTATTTCGATATGATCCCTATACAAACGAAGATGAGGGTTCTTTGGCATTAAGGAATTCAACCAGAGCCCCTATTCAGTCCTAGCTTCCGCGAATACGATTTCTAACAAGTACGGGGATGTCCTTGTAGATATATTTCAATTTCCATTATCAGGGCAACTCTTTCAATCCCAATTCTTTATTTTTGCTGCGTTTCCTTTAACTTCTGAGCGATTTCGATATAGGAACTTCGGAATGAGCGCAATTCATCTTCAGAAATTAAAGCGTTGATTTGGGTTTTCTGCTCGGAAGTCAAGTCCGTATATTGGTCGAGTTGTGTTTTGAGCCGCTACACTTCCTTAAACTGATTGATAAAACTGATACGAGCAGTATCGCCCTATAGATTGTATACTTCCCGCAGTGAGCATACCAGGTCCTTGTCTTTCATAAGGGCATCCAATGAAGCAACTGCTTTTTTATATTTTTCAATAACAACAGGAGCTGGTTCTACTAGCCATATTTCTTTCGATTTCCCTGTATCTTCGTCGGAAAAAAGAGCGATAGCTTCATCAACTTCCCTGGTTTGGTTTCTGAAATCAAGAATATTTCCATAGGGTTTCGTATCGTTTAATACACGGTTAGTTCTGGAAAAAGCCTGTATTAATCCATGCTGCTTCAGGTTTTTATCAACATACAGAGTGTTCAGATACTTTGAATCAAAACCTGTCAGCAGCATATCCACAACGATAGCCACATCGATCTTGTTTTTATAAGGATAATCGGCATTGCTGTATTTATGGTCCTTGATTCTCTTTTGGACATCCTGATAATACAAATCGTATTCATTAATACGATGGTTTGTTCCGTATTGCGCATTATAGTCGGAAATGATGGCTTTCAGAGCTTCTTTCTTCTTGTCCGGGTCTTGTTCGTTGTCTGCTTTTTCCTGGGGTAAATCTTCCTGTATCTGCTGAACATCCTTATTGCCTTCGGCCGTTGGTGAAAAAACACAGGCAATGTTTAGCGGTCTGAAATCATCAACCTCTTGCAGTAATTTCGTCTACATCTCTTTGAAAAGCTCATAATATCCGATTGCGTCATTAATTGATCCTGTCGCGAACAAAGCATTGAATCGTCTGTAATTAGTAGCTGCATCATGCTTTTCGAGAATGGATTCCACAACGGCCCTTTTGCTGGCTATATCTGATACAGACCCTTTTTTCCTGTTATCAGGCTTGAAATAATCCACATGGAAACGCAGAACATGATTAGTCAAGCTTCTTTCTGTAAATTCTTTCATTCGGATGTTTCTATAGGTAG
>CAZJJK010000008.1:0-8759 GCA_964546285.1 uncultured Treponema sp.
AAGAATGGATGCGGCAGGTGTGGCAGGGGGAGTACCAGAATCCGCCAGTGATCGATTTCAGGGCGGGGAAGCTGAAGGAGAAAGGACAACCCGGGGCTGGCTGGTTCGCTAGGCATCTGGTGGTATAGGCTTGATTGTCAGGCTTCAACAGAATTGGCAGCAGTTGGTAGAAGGTTCTAACTGCTGCCAATTCTGTTGAAGGTATTTTATTAGTACCTTTTCCCTAAACACAAGCAGGCCCCTCGCTCTCCCTGTATCGGTATATGACCCTACTTCATATCCAAAGGAGGTTTACCATGACTCAAACTAGCCTTCATCTCTGGCAACAAAGGCGAGCATGGGTTTATCGCTATTAGTGGCTGCTATTTGGCTTTTATATCGACCCCGCCCATAACACAGACACCATTGATCGTCAAATAGGGTTCTCCGGGGCTCGGTACCCGCTTTACATTGCGCTTAACGCTGGTGCCGCCCATCACGGGAACAATATCGCAGCGAACGGCTAGATTAGGCGGAACAATAATATCAACGCCACCCATCAGACAAAAAACGGTTAAAACCGTCTCACCCGGAGGCAAGCGGGTTTCGCGAAAATCCATATCGCTGCCGCCAAGAACGGTAATTGAAAGCTGCCTGTCAGCGGTAAGCTGGGCACCGGACAATTCTCGGCCTGAAAGCAAGCAAATATGAGGCACCACCGTTTTCTGGCTTTTTTCCGGGACGTCGTTCCAAAGCTGGCTTTTATCCATTCCCTCAGTCTGAATCTGATCGTCACTCAGTATTTTCGCCGGCAACGCGGCGACAATATCCTCCAAAGCTTCCATGGAACGGGCCACCTGCACAGCTTCTATCATCCGCTCATAGTCATCGGTGGGCAGGAGATCATGCGTATAATTTTCGGTAACAAGTGTGGCTACTCGGCGTTTTTTCGCCGCGAATTCGGATGGGGTAAGTGAATAGCCCGCTTTCCCCGGGATCTCGTCGTGCGATAATGCCATGACGAACCCTCCTATAATTAAAGATCGGGCTTGCCCGCCTGAAAGCGTCAAACCCGGCCAGTATGAGCGCTTAAGAATCAAGCCGCTAGAATGATTCTACTACGACGATAAGCTATAGGGAAAGCTCTAAAAGGGACAATAGGGAAGTTTACGCATTTGGCTAAAAATATGTGAGTTCGATTTCCAGTTCAAGTGTTGTATCCAATTGAAAAGCGGCATCCGAAAACGAAGGCGCCTTAAAAAATATCTTAGGATTTCGCGAAAACCCAAAACCTTCAAGCGGAAGACCAAGAAAATTGAAACTCATAGCGCCAGTCTCATCCGCATCATGGTACAAGGCTACAGCGTAGCGGCCGACAGGGAGCTTTTCAAACCGCGCTAAGAGCTGTTTCCCCCGCACTGGAAGACAAACGGACCGATACGCCGTTCCTGCCTGAGAAAAAGCACTCTCTTCCCGTTCGGACCAAAGACTGATATAGACAAAACCGCTTTGTCGGCGTATCCCGGTCAATTTGATGATAAGGTCCGTGACTCCCAAACTTGGCTGTCCAACCCCTATTTCTTGTGCGTTGAGCACAGTGTTTATGAAAAAAGCGGCGAGAATAACAGCCAGAAACGTCCAAGCGTGACTAAGCTCCTTTAGCTCTACAGCGAGCGTCTGGATGGAGCCATTAAATCGATTCAAAGCTATTCTACTAAGCGAGCGAAATCAGTAAGAAGATCCAGGACCTTCGTCAAAACTGTCGGATTGATTCTACCATTCAGTTCTTCTCTGGCCACCTCGTTTTGATTAGCGTAGGAGGACGGATAAGCTTCTATCAAAGCCAGAAAAGCGTCAGCGATATTCGTTTTGCCAAAAAAAGTCGCGGCGGCATCGGGATCATCCGAAACAAGGCGAACTTTTGGATCAAAATCGGGATCGCCAACCTGAACGTCGCGAAGATTGAACAAAGCCTTTCCCAGCTTAGTAAAAAAACCTTCTTTCGTCGCGCGTAACTTGTACGGCAAAGGCCGCGGATACAGGGCTTTCGCCACTAAGTAGGTTGAGGAATTCTTTCCGCTGCCCCGAACCAGCTCAAATATTTCCACATTGATGCCCTTCCAGGTTCCGTGAACCCACCAAGGCCTTGAGGCCGCTAAAAGGGTACGAAAAAACCCTGAAACAGCGCCGTTGGTTTTCGCGCCGCCCTCGTTCGGCTTAGAGCCAACATCATCGGGCCCGGTTTTCTCACCAGCCTCGGTGGAGGCCGCGAACAAACCATCAGCGAAACCAGAAGGCATAGCGGCCTCCGAAAATTCCAGACCAAGCAGGTCGGCGGCTTGACGCGCGGCTTCTCGTTTACGTTTTGATAAGGTTAAACCCACACGGACGATAACGATTATGATCGCTATCGGTAACAAAAGAAAAAACAGAGTAAAACCGATTCCTTCCATGGATCATAGTATATAATAGACTTGTTAAAAACGCCCGTAAAAAATGTAACGAGTGAGGAATAGAACACGGAAGGAGTATGTATGGACACACGTTATTCGCTTGGACACAGCGCTTCCGCCAAAAGGCTTGACCAGCTGATAGCCGAACGATTAAAGCCAGGCGCCGATAAAATACGGATCGATGAAAGGATCTGGGATTTATTCGGGGAAGAGTGGTGCGTCATGTTCACCGACTTATCCGGGTTTTCCCGCCGCGTCGCCGAATTTGGGATCATCCACTTTTTGCAAACCATCCATGAATCGGAGCGGATACTGCTTCCGGTGATAGAATACTTCGATGGGATACTACTAAAGATTGAGGGCGATTCTTTCCTTGTTATTTTCCGTAAACCAAAAAAAGGCCTACACTGCGCCTTCGCCATGGAACGCCGTTTAGCCGCGTACAATATCGATAAGAAAGACGAGGATAAAGTGCTGCTTGGCGTTGGACTAGGGTTTGGGCGTCTCCTCCGTATTGGCGACAGCGATGTGTTCGGCGCCGAAGTAAACGCCGCCAGCAAGCTTGGCGAGGATAGGGCTGGCGCCGGTGATGTCCTCGTGACCGGAGCCGTCAAGGACGCTTGTCAGGATCTATCGGGTTTGGCCTTCCAGAGTCTCCCAGATCCTCCAGCGGGTTGCGCCTCGGCATACAGCGTCAAAGAGCTAAACTAAGACTAATCCTTGGCCTAAACTTCACGGAACAGTCTTTTCTGGCAACCAAAGCGAAAACAGCCTATACTCATACGATCGCGCTATCGGGGAGTGCGCCTAAATGGAATTAGCGTATAAAATATTCAATTTCCGCCTGCGCTTTCTCACGCCCCTCTATTTCGATGTTTATCCGGCCTTTGTTTTTAGAAGCCTTATCGGTATGGAATTACACCGTATCGCTTGCGCCTTCACCGATCGCATCTGCGATGGCTGTTCCGTTCGCGCGATCTGTCCATACGCCTTTATGTTTGAATCGCCCATTGATAAGGCTAACGAGGCTATCACTGGCCGAAATCGGGCGGGGCATCCTTTCGCGCTCTTTTGTCATGACGCGTATCAAAATCAAGTGGAGGAAATCCGCTTGGAGTTATCGCTTTTTGGCCGCGGGATTGATTATTTTCCCTATATTTTCCATGCGCTCGCCAGTGCCGGCCATAAGGGCGTTCTGCGTTCCCGAACGAGGTATATAATTGTTGACGTTGACGAGGATGGCGTTTCTCTCACCGCTAAACGCGGCAAGGATGGAAGCGTAGCGGAAATTTCCGCTGGAACAAAAGCGCGGACCTGGATTTATGGCGGTGCCGAGCCCGCCGATAGACCGCTTACGCTGACTTTGTTATCGCCATTGCGGCTTAAGGTAGATGGCCGTTATACTATGGACTTCAGCGCTGACTCTCTATTCGCTCGTTTGTTCAGCCGCGCGCGTATGCTTTCCCAGCTCTATGGTCACATTAATGATACAAGCGCGGCGGCTCCGGCCGGAAATTTTGTTATCGCTGAACGGAAAACAACGTGGCTTGATTTAACGCATTATTCAGCGCGGCAAGGTAAAAAGTTGCGTATGGGTGGGGCGCTTGGCAATTTTGCCTTAGCCAGCGGCATGGACAGATTCGCTATGTCGCTTCTACGCTTCGGCCGCGTTTTTCATGCCGGCAAGAATCCGAGCTTTGGCTTGGGCGTACTGGGGTATGGCGATGAATGAACCGCGTATCAGGGAGCTGACTCTCGCCGCCTATCTGGGCGATTTAGGCCAGCTTATCCGTTTGGCTGAAGGGAACAAAGCCCGACTCCAAAGCGTAAGCGATAACGCGGCGTCTAGTGAAACCGCCGCCGCCTCTGACGCGCTAACCGCTAAACGTTTTATCCTATCACATTGTCAAGCCATCAAAGGCGTGGAAACGGAACAGGTCGCGTCACTGGCGAGCGCTTTTCGGGAACCAGTCTCCTCCTACGATTATATACTCGCTATCGCGGAAAGCTTGGCGGCGGATTATAGTCCGATTTCGCCAGAGACTTATTCAATACAAACTGAGCGTGAAAAAAACAAACCCAGGTCTTACCAAGAGGCTTTGCGGGACTTTAACGCCGATCTTAAGGCCTTAATTGAACTTGAAGCCCCTGAAAACCAATTTGATATCGCTTTTGACTGTGTGATGGAACGTCTGTTATGGCGCTTTCCAGCGGGCAAACGGTCCTCGCTTCCTCTCTATATCCATAGCCGCTTAAGGGCCGCCTTCGCCGGCGCCTTATACAAGTACCATGAGGCGACGGACAGCTTATTCAGTGAAAGCCAGGTTAAAGACGAAAACTCGGCCAAACTGATGTTCGTGACGGGCCGTTTATCAGCCAGCGATGATTTTCTGTACGCTTCCACGGGACAAGACCTGACGGCTACCCTAGTCAGAGCAAAAGCCCTGGAACTGCGCATGCTGCGAGAAGCCTGGTCCATATCGATTTTGGAAGCGCTCGGTCTTCCCCTGCCCTGTCGGATCATTTCCGCTGGTGATTTTTTCCTCATTATTGGTCCAGCCGTGGAAAGCGCGAAACGTACGCTGGACGCGCTAAGGCAGGAGATAGATCAGAGTTTTCTGCGGGACTATCACGGCGAGCTGGCGCTCTATCTATCGTGGGACACGGTTCGCTCGCTAGGAGACCTAACACACAGAAGCCCCGCGCTTATTTTGGAGGACTGCGCGTTCTCCATAAAGAGGGCTGAGTTAAATTGCTTTCAATCGATCTTGCGGAGACCCGGCGGCGAAGCCGAGCATATTTTTGATAAGGGTTATGATGAGCTGGTCCGGTATGGCGCTTGCCCCCTCTGCGGGAAGAACGCCGCGGACACGGAATATCAAGGAGAAAAACTATGTCGTTTCTGCAAAACCCGCCAAAGCTGGGGTGCAGCTCTTATAAAAAGCCCCTGGATACAGATGGGCAAACAGGAAAAAGGCGATAACCTGGCCGCGGGAGACAGAATTTATTTCGCTAAAAAGGATGAAAACTACGGTTTCCGCGAAAAAACAGCGTTTTGGTCCTTAAGCGGCTCTACGCCTGGACTTGGAAAACTAAGCTTTCCCTCCTATCTCCCGCGTTCCGAGAGCGCTGATCATAAGGGGAAAAGCAACACGGAAAACCCTAAGAAAAACGCGTTTATCGGTTTTGAGGACTTAGCGCGCCATTCTATCGGCGAATCAAAAATCGCCTTTCTTAGGATTGAACTGGATGAACAAAACGCCCCGCCAGACAACTTGCCTTTATGTGGCGCTTCTTTAGCTCAAAGCGCGGCCTTCAGCAAAGCCTTGGATCATTTTTTCACGGATTGGCTGGATCAGCGTTTAGCCTCTAACCAGGCGTCTATCTATATTATTCATTCTTATGGACAGGGTTTGCACGCCGTAGGAGCTTGGAATGAAATTATCGATTTCGCTTTTGATATACACAACGAGTTGGGACGCTGGCTTGGCGAGGATAGCGTCTTTGGCCTTTCAGCCGGCGTAATATGCGCCCCTCCGGCCGCTTCTATCGGCGTATTAGCTAAGTACTCGGCTTCAGCCTTAGCGGAAGCGAGGCTATATCGAGACAAACTAGATAATACGCGTAAAAGCGCCATAAAGCTCTTTGGGCATAGCGTTTCATGGGAAGACGCCGCCTTACTGATAAATCAAGGGAAGAAATTAGCGGCATACGCGAAAACGCGCAACAGTAAAGCGCTTATACCAATGCGGCTTATACGGAATCTTTTAACGTACGCCGACCAAGAAGACGCTTTTAGGACTAGACTGGATAGACCGGTCTTATGGCGCAGCGCCTTAGCTTCCGCCGCGGCGGCGAATATCGCCGATGAAGAGCTTAGGCGCTGGTTCATGGAATTGGCTTTAGCGACCATAGCCAACGGTTCGGTGCGTATTTTGGCTACATACGCTTTATACCGCGCGAGAAAGGCTTATTGGAGCGCCGGATACGGCGCCGTAAATCACACGCGATCGTAGGAGATACGCTATGTCGGATTCAAGAGCTCCGTATAGAAACAGAAATTTTCGCGGTGAAGACCGCGGCCGCAAACCATACGGGGAAAAACCCCATGGGCCACCACTTCCAACACCAGCTATTTCTTTTTATGACCCTTCAGGAAAATTATGGCCAGATTTGTTTGACGCAAAGGCCGCCGAATGGGCGAAACGCTTCAACGGCATAAACGCGGCTCAAATCAAAACCCTTCTTGATGAGCTTAAGCGCTACGATACCCTGGCCAATGATGAAAATTGGCATGAAATAGTACCCTTGGTAAAAATGATTCGCGCGAAAACCGCTTACCGCGCCGCTCGTCAAAAAAAGGATACTCCCGCGTTAAGCGCGCAATGGGGCGCGGTGAGCGATTGTATCGCGAAGGGTTTAGCGGAAACGAAAACCAGAAAGGACCTGCGTATCTTTCGTCTATTTTTTGAGGCGATTTTCGGCCTGTATTACGGAAACAGCGTTCACGCACGCTAGGGGGCTCAGATGAAATTGTTAAAGACAAAGAAATTATTCGGTACCATCAAAACTGAAAGCGGTCTTCATATAGGTTCGGGCGATAGCTCAGCGGAAATAGGCGGCGGGGAGGCTTCCATACTCAAGTGCCCCGCTAACGGCGAGCCCTATATACCCGGTTCCTCGCTTAAGGGCAAAATGCGCGCCTTGGCGGAATGGAAGCTAGGCCGCGTCGGGCCGAATAATGGCCGACCTTGCGCCTGCGGCGACTGCGCGGTTTGCCGGGTTTTCGGCGCTGAATTAACAGACGCGGGCTCCGCCGAAAAAGCGCGGAAACGCGGCCCGACCCGCTTAATTGTTCGCGACGCCTATGTCAACGCTGAAAGCCGGGCGAATTTTCAGGCCTCCTTCAGCCCTATGATAGAGGCTAAGGCCGAAAACACCATTAACCGCGTCAGCGCCGAGGCGAACAGCCGCGTAACGGAACGCGTCGTTCCCGGGCTGGAATTTGACTTTGAGTTATTGTACCGTGTTTTTGACCTAGGCGACGGAGGCCGCACGGATGAGGAAGCCTGGCTCAACGTCGTTTTAAGTTCCTTAGCCCTGCTTCAAGCCGACGCGCTCGGCGGCGGCGGCTCGCGGGGAAACGGAAAAATCGCTTTCGCTAATTTGCGCGACGAAGCGGGGAACGCTGTATCCCTGCTATCGCTTTAGGACCGGCGCGTGGAAAGAAATCAGGGGCGCCGCTATAGAGCGCGTTTAGAGCTCTTATCAGCCGTATCGGGACCCATACAGGGTGACAGTATCTTTGGCTTAGTCTGCTGCGATATCGCGATGCGCGAAGGCGAAAAAGCGGTAGAGACTTTTCTAAACGATGTTGAAAGCGGCAATAGGGTTTTTGTCGTATCCGACGCCTTTCCCTCCGGGTGTTTACCCCTGCCGCTTTTTGATCCAGCCCTATTACGCGCCGAACCCCTTAACCAGAATACAAAAACCGAAACGGAAACAAGGCCGCGCCGCTCATCAAAAACCGTACTGGTTAAACCCAAGACAGCCGAGTCGACACTATCCGTCAAAACGCCGCCAAACACGGCGGAGCCTTTTAATTTTTCTTTGCTTAAATACATACCCGCCGACCTTCTTCTAAAACCGAGCGGCCCCTTAGGGCTGGAAACGCTGCGAGCGGCAATGGAAAGCTCCGAACTGGTGTTTTTTAGCGGCGATTTTTTCCAAGCGTCTTCACGAATCAGATCAAGCGTTGACCGCTTGACGGGCGGGGCGCCCGAGGCGGCCGGACCCTTTTCAAGCGAAGAATACTGGCTTAAGGCAAAAACCGCTTCATCAAAAACTGAACTTGACCTATACCTTGTCGCGTCCGAAGACGGGGAGACTATCCGCATCATGCTGGAACGAGCGCTTGAGGCGGGTTATGGCGCGGGGCGGACAGCCGGACGGGGTCAGCTAATCATCCGCGACCTTGAACCTATCGACTTTCCCCAAGCGGGGAAGAGGCGCCTAGCCTTGGCGAATTTTGTCCCCGGTCAGGACGATGAATTAAGCGAGCTCCGCGCCCAGACGCTTACAAAATACGGTAAGGTCAGCGTAGACCTGGCGCGGGATGGCAACCCTTTTAAAAAGCCCATCCTGATGTTCCGATCCGGCGCTAATTACAAGCCATCGGCGGAGGAAAGGGACAAAACGCATATCGGACGTCTTTTAGCGAACATCCATAGCGATAGCGCGATACGTCATCACGCTTTCGCTCCGGTTATAGCCTACGACGAGGCATAAGCGTATGGAATACTATAATTTTTCATTGGAAATACTTAC